>JAJRVI010000138.1 GCA_024277405.1 Fidelibacterota bacterium | reverse complement strand
GGGCTCCACTTCCGCCTCCTCACCGCCGAGGGCCCTTCCCTGCGCCCCCTGGCCCAGAGCCTGCGCGGCCTCTCCCCCCAGGTGCGGCGCAGGATCCGCGCCATGCGCCGGGAGTTCGTGGAGTACATATCTTCCCTCATCGCCGAGGGGATCGAGCGAGGTCAGATCCGCCGTTGCGACCCGGTGGTCGCTGCGTATGCGTTCCTCGGCATGGTGGAGTCGGTCTCGGCCCGGGCCCTGGAGGGAGACGAGGTGGCGAAGCGCATCCAGGAACGTGGTGCCGGGGAGCTTGCGGAGATCGCCTGGCGCGCCCTGGCCCCGGGACCCGGTTGAAGGGGAAGGAGGTTTCACGATGAGGCGGTTTGTCACGCTCGGAGCGACATTTCTCCTGTTGTGCGCCCTGACGGGGGTCGCCGCGGACGTGCGGGCCCCGGTGGGGAAGGTGCTCATCATCGATGAGACCGAGGACGTCGGGACCTCCCTCAGGCTCGAGGCCATGGCCCGGGTGCTGATCCAGCGGGGCTTCGCCATCGTGGCGATCCCCGGGTTCCCCGAGGGACCGGTGGAGGGAGGTCCTTTCGATCTCGTCTTCGTGATTCCCAAGGAAAGCGGGTTCATATGGCTATGTGTGTCCCCGAAAGCAGCACCCGATCGTTCCCGTCTGGAAGAGATGAAAGGGCTGAAGGAGCTCGTGGCCAAGGTCTTCAGCGAGGCGCGGGAGCTGCGTACCCCGGCCGACGACCTCTGGCCCATCCTCCTCTCCCTGCGGCTCGCCGCCCTGGGGATCTTCGGCACTGGGTGAGGTAGGGGGAGATGCTTCGCCGGTTCGCGGAAGCGGTGGCGGCTCACCCCGTGAGGGCCCTCGTCATCCTCGGGGCGATCACCCTGGTGTTCCTCTTCTTCGCCCCCCGGATCCAGTTCCTCTCCGAGATGGACAAGATGCTCCCCGCCGGGGATCCGGTGGTGGCCAAGTTCCGTGAGACAAAGGACACCTTCGGGTCCCAGTCGGTGCTCATGGTGGGGGTCGCCGCTCCGGAGGGCTCCACGCTCTTCAACGTGGAGAGCGTGCGCAAGCTCTACTCCCTCACCCAAGAGCTCACCGCCCTGGTCGACGAGGGGCTCCTGGAGGAGGTCGTCTCCCCCACCAACGTGGATATCGTGGAGGGAACGGAGCTCGCCCTCGTGGTCCGCCCCGCCCTTCCTCGCCCCCCCGAGGATGAGGCCGATGTGCAGGCCTTCGTGGACCGGCTCCTGGGCGAGCGGAGGATCGTGGGGTCCCTCGTCCTCGAGGATGGCTCGGCGTGCCTCATCGTCCTCAAGGTGCATCCGGAGGCGGAGGGCAACAAGGAGAAGGTCGCCGAGCTCGTCTCCCGGGTGGAGGGGATCCTCGCCCGGTACCGAGGGCCGGAGAGGTTCTACCTCACCGGGGACGCCGCCTTCGTACATTACATGGACGCCTATATGCGCCAGGACCTGCGCTTCCTCTTCCCCATCGTGGTCCTGGTGGTGCTCGGGGTGCTCTTCCTCAGCTTCCGGGTGCTACGGGGGATGTTCCTCCCCCTGGCGGTGGTCATCGTCGCTGTCATATGGACGGTGGGCCTGATGGCGGCCCTCGGGGTGAAGCTCTCCATGGTGTCCAGCTTCCTCCCCGTGCTCCTCGTCGCCGTGGGATCGGCGTACGGGATCCACGTGGTGAACCATTACTTCGAGCGCGCGGCCGGGGGGGGCCTCAAGCGCGAGCTCATCGCCCAGGTGGTGGAGAGGATGGCGAACCCGGTGTTCGCCTCCGCCCTCACCACCGCGGCCGGTTTCCTCACCCTCATCTCCGCCTTCCTCAAGCCCATCAGGGAGTTCGCGATCTTCTCCGCCGTGGGGGTCCTCATCTCCTTCGCGGTCGCCCTCACGTTGATCCCGGCGGTCCTCTCTCTCCTTCCGCTGCCCAGGCGCACGCGTCCCCGGGGGTCTTCCCGCGGGATCCCGTGGGCCCTGGCCAGGGTGGTACACCGCCGGGGATGGTGGATCCTGGGGGCGGCGGGGGCGATCTTCATCGTCTTCCTCACCCAGATCCCCCACATCCAGGTGGAATCCGACATGTCGAAGTATTTCCGCCCCGAAGCGCCCGTGATCCGGGGCCTGAAGTTCATCGAGAAGAACTTCGGCGGGAGCCAGAATATAAGCGTGGTCATCGAGACGGGGCGGCGCGACGGCCTCAAGGACCCCCGGGTCCTCGCCTTCGTGGATGCCCTCCAACGCCACCTCGGGACCTCGGGCATCGTGGGCTATACCTCCTCCATCGTCGACCTGATCAAGGAGACCAATTACGTCCTCCACGGGGATGACAGCGCGTATTACGCGATCCCGGATTCCCCACGGGCGGTGGCCCAGCTCCTCCTCCTCTACGAGATGGGCGGGGGGAGGATCCTCAAGAGCATGGTCACCCGGGACTTCTCCGCGGCCCAGCTCACGGCCCGCGTGAGGTCGGTGGGGACCGCGGCCTACGAGCGACTGATGGCCGACGTGGAGCGCTTCATCGCCGAGAACGCCCCGCCCGGCGTCACGGGGTACGTCACCGGATCCCTGGTGATCTACGTGCGCATCAGCCACAAGATCGTCCAATCCCAGATCGTGAGCTTGTTCGCGAGCTTCGGCGCGGTGTGGCTGATCGTCTCGCTGCTCCTCGGGACCGCCGCCGGGGGCGCGTTCGCGCTGCTCCCGCTCGTCGTTTCCGTGGTGGGTAACTTCGGCGTCATGGCCATCGCCGGGGCGCGGCTGGACATGGCCACGGTGATGATCGCGAGCCTGGTGATCGGGATCGGGGTGGACTACGCGGTCCACTTCATCACGCGGTATCGCCGGGAGCGCATGGGGGGGCTACCGCACCCCGAGGCGTTGGCGGTCACCTACGATACCGCGGGGAGGGCCATCCTCTACAACGCCCTTACCCTCACCGCGGGCTTCCTGGTGCTGGTGCTGTCGCGCTTCGGTGCCCTGGCCACCATGGGGTGGTTGACCGCCCTCACCATGGTGACGAGCTCCGCCGGGGCGCTCCTCGTCCTCCCCGCCGTCCTGGGGCTCACGCAACCCCGCTTTTTGCTCCAGAGGTATCTCCTCGTGTGGCGGAAGGGGACGCTGCGAGTGGTCAAGCTCGCCGCGGATCCCCGCCGGAACGGATCCGAAAGGAGGGAATCGTGAAAGGGAAGATACTCATCGCCGTCTGGTGTCTGCTCTCGCTGGGCACGGGCCTCCTCGCCCAGGGGCTCACCGCCGACGAGATCCTCGCCAAGGTAGAGGGCAAGGGCCTCATGGGCGGGGAAACGGGAGAGGTGGTGGCCACGGTGCGGTTCACCATCACCGAGGGCGACGTGACCAACGTCTACGCGTTCCGCGTCTATTCGGCCCGGGGCGTGGAGGGCCAGCCCGACAAAAGCCTGATCGTCTACCTCCAGCCCGAGCTGGTGGCCGGCACCATGTTCCTCTCCTGGACCCCGGTGGAGGGGGTGGCGAGGATGTGGCTCTACCTGCCGGCCCTGGGCCTGGTGAAGGAACTCGTCTCCGAGGAAGCCCGCCAGCAAGAATTCATCTCCGGTAGCGGGATCACCCGGGAAGACATCGCCGAGGGCTTCCGGTATCGCGATGACTACGTGCCCGAACTCTCGGGGGAGGGAGAGGTGAACGGGGTTCCGGCCTATGTGCTCACCCTCACCCCGAAAGAGGGGCACCAGGTGGAGTGGGCGAGGATCGTGCTCTGGGTGGACAAGGAGAACTTCGTGGTGCTCCGCAGCGAGTTCTACGACGCCGAGGGCGAACTGGGCAAGGTGATCGAGGCCTCCGATCTCTACGCCGACGACCTCGGCTACATACCCCACAAGCTCACCATCAGGGACTTCACCACCGGCAACGTGGCGGTCCTGGAGATCCTCTCGCGCGTGGCGACGGATATCCCCGACGATTACTTCGATCCCGAAAAGCTGCCCACGATACAGATCGAGGGACTCTGAGCTCGTCCTGCACGCTGGAAACCGGGGATCATCGCGGGAAGGCTCGGGGATCTCCCCCGGGCCTTCCCGGGGAGGGAACGCGCAAGTTCTTGTCCCTGAATCGGGAACGCCCCGGACTCACTCGGCGGTGGCCCGCCGGAAGGTCCATTGCGCCCAGATACCTATCGCCAACGCCAGGCCCACCGTCACCGCGATGCCCGGGTACATGGCGCCCCAATCCCAACCGCGCAGGGTGAGCTCCCGGATCGGGGCCACGGCGTGGGTCACCGGGTTCACCTTCGCGATGGCCGCGAGCCAGCCCGGCATAGCCTCCCGGGGAAACAGGGCGTTGCTGGTGAACATGAGGGGCATGGTGAGGAAGTTCACCACCGCCATCAGCGTTTCCTGGGTCTTCACCCTCACGGCGAGGGCGAGGGAAAATCCGCTCAGGATGCTGCTGAAGAACATCGCCACAAGCAGGATTAGAAGTACCCCCAGCGGGCCGGCGGCGAACCGCACCCCAAAGGCGGTGGCGATGAGGATGATCACCAGCACCTGGATCCCGCCCTGTATCGCGGCGGCCAGCATCTTCCCTAGCGGGATCGCGCCCCGGGAGATAGGTACGGCCATCAGCTTTTCCAGGTAACCGATCCTGCGGTCCCACACGATGGAAAGGCCCGAAAACACCCCGCCGAAGAGGACCGTCATCAGGATAATCCCCGGGGTCATGAAGGACAGATAGCTGCTGGTCCCCAGCATCTGTTGTACATAAGGGCTTTTGGTGAATCCCTCCAGCACATTCCCCATAAGTCCAAGCCAGAGAAGGGGCTGAATCAACGTGACCACCACACGGACTTTCGCCCGGAAGAATTTGACGAGTTCCCGCCAGGCCACGTACCACACATCGGAAAGGAACGTCATCTCCGGATCCTCCTCGCCATAACCCGGCTGCGGATGAGCTCCTCCCGGGAGCCCTCGGCCTCGCGGATCTCCCTCCCGGTATAGTGCAGGTAGACGTCGTTGAGGGTCGGGCGTTTGAGGCGGATGGAGTGGATCCCGATCCCCCTGGCCTCGGCCAGGCGCACGATCCTCGGGATGAGCCGGTCGCCGTTCCGCTCCACCGCGATGCGGTAGATCCCGTCCTCGGTCTCCCGGACTTCCCGCACCTCGGGTAAGGCCAGGAGGGCCGACAATAACCCCCCAAGCTCCCCCCCGTCGGTGGAGAACCGCACCGTGATGAGGTCCCACCCGATCCCGGCCTTCAGGGCCCCGGGCCGGTCCAGGGCCACGATCTTCCCCCGGTCGATGATGGCCACCCGATCCGAGAGGGCATCCGCCTCCTCCATGTAATGGGTCGTGAGGAAGATGGTCATCCCGTGCTCCCCGCGGAGCATCTCGATGTACTCCCAGATGGTCTTCCGGGTCTGCACATCGAGGCCCAGGGTGGGTTCGTCCAAGAACAGGATCCTCGGGCGGTGGATGAGGGCGCAGGCGATATCCAGGCGCTTGAGCATCCCCCCGGAGTAGGTCCCGGCAACATCGTTCCGCCGCTCCCACAGGCCGAAGAGTTTCAGGACCTCCTCCCCTCGGCGACGGATCTCCGCCCGGGGAAGGTGGTAGAACCGTCCCTGGAGGTAGAGGTTCTCCCACCCCGTAAGGCGATCGTCCACCGCCGTTTCCTGGGCGGCGTAGCCGATATTCCTCTTAACCACCCCGGGGTCCTGGCCTGTGTCCGCCCCGAGCACACGGATCGTCCCCGAAGTGGGCCGGAGCAGCCCGATCACGCACTTTATGGTGGTGGACTTTCCCGCCCCGTTCGGCCCGAGGAAGCCGAAGATCTCCCGCTCGTGGACGGAGAAAGAAACCCCGTCCACCGCTCGCACCCCGTTTTTGTATACCTTGATGAGATTTTCGACCTCAATCGCGTTGTTCATGATCCCTCCAGCAGCGTCTCGAGTCGCTCCTTCGCCTCTCTCAGGACACGGAAAGCCTCATCCCCTTTGCCCTGGGATAAGGCCCGCCAGGCGAGATGGGCCAAAGGGGGAAGGAGCCCGAGGGGGTGGTCGGGATCATCGAACACCCGCCACACCGCTTGTTCCTTTATCCCCAGTTCCGCGAGCCACTGCCGCCGTTTCTCCCGAAGCTCGTTCAAGTAGCGTTCTCCCTTCGGGGTCAATTCCCAATACACCTTCTTCCCCGCCGGTCTCGCCTCCAGGATCCCCTCTTCTCGCAGCATTTGGAGCAGGGGATAGACCGAACCCGGCGAAGGCTGCCAGCCGATCTTCCGCTGCATTTCCTTGATGATCCCGTAGCCGGTCTTCGGCCCCTGGGAGATGAGTTTCAGGATCCAAACCCTGAGCATTCCCCGTGCTACCATGAGATTCCTTTCGGTACCGATATATCGGACCCGATAACATTGCGCGGGAAAGCGCCCGACAAGGGGTGTCGCCGCCGATGTGGTGGCTCTGGACAGCCCCCTCGTGCGGCGGATTCCGTCCGTCGAAAGCCAAACGGGGCCGGAAGCCCGCCCTGGGGGCGAACCCTGTATAATGGAAAATGGTTGTAACCGAGGTTCGGGGTAAGGAGGGGAGCGGAGATGAAACGGGCCGTTTCTACGGTTTTAGGGATCGTGCTCTGCGCGGCGGCAGGGGCCGTCCCCGCTGGAGCGCAGGAGGTCCAGACGGCCCCCGTCACGTTGGTGGGCGAGGAGCAGACGGCCGCGGTCACGTTGGAATCGGTCATCTCGTTGATACAGGAAAACACCCTCGTGCCGGAGACCCACGTCGAGACGCTGACGCTCCTCGTCTCCACTGCGGTGGAGCTCGGGCTCATCACTCCCGAGCAGGCGCTGGATCTCCTGGAGACCGTGGGTTGGGCCGACCTCACGGCAGAAGACAAGATAGGCCTTGCCGTGCGGGCCCTGGAGTTGGCCCTGGCCGCGATCACCGCCGAGGGGGCGGCCTACGACGAGGTGCTCGCCGCCCTGCAGGAGGTCGTCGAGATCGAGGAGCTCGGCCCCCTGGCGTCGGGTGAGCGCGATCTGATGGCACTGCTCGGCGTCATAAAGGCCTTACGGGAATCCGGGGAGGAGCTGTCCGCCGTGCTCTTGCAGCGGATCGCGGAAGCCCTGGACTCCGATGTCCCCGCCGGCCAGGTAGTCCGCCTCGTCAGATCGTTGACCCGTCAGGGGGCGAACGAGGAGGAGATCCTCGCCGCCCTGGAAGAGCTGATCGAGGAGGGACACGGCCAGGGCCACGGCTCCAACGGGAAAGGCGAACACCCCGGCAAGGGAAAGGGCGGCAAGGGGAAGGGCGCGGACAAAGGCGAGGACGATGACGGCAAAAACGGATCCGACAAGCCGGGACACGGCAAGGGGAAGGGCTCCGGTAAAGGGAAGGGGCCCGGAAAGGGGAAGGGCGGCTGAGCCCCGCGGAGTTCCCGATGCTTGCGTGCGGCGGCCCCTTGGGGCCGCCGCTTTTTTAGCCACATCGCGTTCTCGGGTACCATCGACCCGCGAGGTGAAAACGGGATGATACGGGGGAGAGTCTGGAAATACGGGGACGATGTGAACACCGACGTGATCTTCCCCGGCCGTTACACCTACGCCCGCATGGAGCCTGAGGAGATGGCCAAACACGCCCTGGAGGATCTCGATCCCGACTTCGCCAAAGGGGTGAAGCCCGGGGACGTGATCGTGGCGGGGAAGAACTTCGGGATGGGGTCCTCCCGGGAGCAGGCCGCGGTTTGCCTCGTGGCCGCGGGGGTGGGGGCGGTGATCGCCAAGTCCTTCGCCCGCATCTTCTTCCGAAACGCCATCAACAACGGGCTACTGGTCCTGGAGATCCCCGAGGCGGTGGACGCCATCCAACACGGGGACGAGGTGGAGCTCGATCCCGAGGTGGGGATCCTGCGCCACCAGGGGAAGGAATACCGGTTCCCCCCGCTTCCCGGGACGGTCCTGGAGATCCTGCGGGACGGGGGGCTCATCCCACATCTCAAGAAAAAGCTCGCGGAGGAGAGGTAGATGGCCAAGTACAGGATCGCTTACCTCCCCGGGGACGGGGTGGGGCCCGAGGTGTTGGAGGCGGCGCGGATGGTCCTGGACGCGGTGGGTTTCGATGCCGAGTACGTCCACGGGGACGTGGGCTGGAGGTTCTGGTGTGAGGAAGGGAACCCCCTACCCGAGCGCACTATCGAGGTATTGAAGAGCACGGATGCTTGTCTCTTCGGGGCCATCACCTCCAAGCCCAAGGACGAGGCCGAGGCGGAGCTCGCCCCGCATCTAAAGGGAAAGGGCCTCTCCTACTTTTCCCCCATCGTGGCCATCCGCCAGATGTTCGACCTCTACGCCAACGTGCGCCCCTGCAGGGCCTTCCCCGGGAACCCCCTGAACTACCGGGACGACATCGACCTGGTGGTGTTCCGGGAGAACACCGAGGGGCTGTATTCGGGGGTGGAGTTCCACCCCGTGCCCGACGAGGTGGTGAAGGTCCTGCGCAAGCACTCCCCCAAGATGGAGCGGTTCGCCGTCGTACCCCAGGAGGAGCTCGCCCTCTCCTGCCGCATCTTCACCCGGAAGGGGTGCGAGCGAATCGTGCGGGCGGCGTTCGAGTACGCCAAGCAACATGGCTATCCCACGGTGACGGTGGTGGAGAAGCCCAACGTGATCCGGGAGACGAGCGGGATGATGGTCCGGATCGCCCGCGAGGTGGCCAAGGACTATCCGGGGATCGAGCTCTGGGAGACCAACATCGACGCCATGTGCATGTGGCTGGTGAAGAACCCCCAGGACTACGGGGTATTGGTCTCCTCCAACATGTTCGGGGACATCCTCTCGGACCTGGCGGCGCAGCTCGTGGGGGGGCTGGGGTTTGCCTCGGCGGGGAACATCGGGGAGGACTACGGGGTGTTCGAGCCCACCCACGGCTCGGCGCCCAAGTACGCGGGGCAGTACAAGGTGAACCCCACCGCGGCCATCCTGGCGGGGAGGCTGATGCTGCGCTGGCTGGGGGAGGAGGAGAAGGCCGATAGGATCGAACGGGCGGTGGCCGAGGTGATCGCGGAGGGGAGGGTCCGCACTTACGACATGGGCGGAAACGCCTCCACCCTGGAGATGGCCGAGGCCATTGCCGCGAAAGCTGGGAGGGCGTGAGATGGATCGGGAGATCGCACCGGGCATCGTGGTAGATGAGCGGGTGTGTTTTGGAAAGCCCGTGATCAAAGGGACGCGGGTTCCGGTGGAGGTCGTGTTGGGGAAGCTAGCCGGCGGGGCTTCAGTGGAGGATGTAATGGCGGAGTACGATCTATCCCGGGAGCAGGTGCTTGCTGTGCTCCGCTACGCGGCCTCGGTTATTGCGGAAGAAGAGGTGCACGCGGTCGGCTGATGCTGAAGTTATTAGTGGATGAAAACCTTCCCCGCACGTTAACAAAGATGCTACGGGAAGCGGGGCACACCGTTTGGGATCTCCGGGAACTCGGACTGCGTGGAATCCCGGATGACCAGGTCTTCAAACAAGCTCAAGAGCTGGAAGCCGTGTTGCTCTCGGCCGACAAAGGCTTCGGAAACCTGCTCCGTTTTCCGCTGGGAAGGCACCACGGCATAGTGGTGGTGCGGTTCCCCGTCGATGCTCCGATTTCGGAGATGTGTGAAGCCATTGTGCAAGCATTGGGCAACTTGGGCGAGGAGGACCTGCGGGGGCGCCTATGTGTGCTACGCCCCGGGCAGATAAGGATCCGCCCCCCGAAGGAGAGAGGAGATGGGTAAAACCGCCATCGAGAATATCTTCGCGGCGCACTCGGGTGACGAGGTGGCGCCGGGGAAGGTGATCTGGCTGGACCTGGATGTGCGCAGCGCCCGGGACTTCGCCGGGGCCAACGTGGTGAAGCGTTTCCGCGAGGCCTATCCGGGGGAACGGGTGGCCGATCCCCGGAGGACGTTCTTCACCTTCGACTGCAACGCCCCGGCCAACACCATCGCCTATGCCCAGAACCAGCAGATCTGCCGCACCTTCGCCCGGGAACAGGGGATCAGGGTCTACGACGTGGACTCGGGGATCGGGTCCCACGTGCTCATGGAGGAGGGGATCGCCGTTCCCGGGGCCACGGTGGTGGGGACCGATTCCCACCTCAATCTCCTCGGGGCGGTGGGGGCCTTCGGCCAGGGGATGGGGGACGTGGACATCGCCTTCGCCTTCCGCCACGGGAGGACGTGGTTCGAGGTCCCCCCCACCGTAAAGATCGCGATCACGGGGAGATACGGGTATCCCGTCACCGCCAAGGACCTGACCCTCTTCCTGGTGGGAGAGCTGGGCTCCCGGGGAGCGCTGGGGAAGGCGGTGGAGATCTACGGGGAGCAGGTGGAGGCCATGGACATGGCGGGACGGATCACCCTGTGCTCCATGGCCACGGAGATGGGGGCGATCTCCGTCTTCCTCCCCCCATCCGACTCCCTGTGGGCGTTCGTGGAAGGGGTCACGGGACGACGGGACTTTCCCTACCCCACCGCCGACCCGGATGCGGCGTATGTCCAGGAACTCGAATTCGATGTCTCCGACCTGAAACCCCAGATCGCTGCCCCGCCCCGGCCGGACAACGTGCACGACGTCTCCGAGCTCGAGGGGGAACGGGTGGACACGGTGTTCGTGGGCTCCTGTACCAACGGGCGCTACGAGGACATCCGCCTGGTGGCCGAGATCCTGAAGGGGAGGAAGGTGGCCAAGGGGGTGGTGCTGAAGGTAGCCCCCGCCACCCGCAGGGTCTGGGGGCGGCTCCTCAAGGAGGGGTGGCTGGAGGCGCTGTACGACGCCGGAGCGGTCATCACCCACCCATCCTGCGCCGGTTGCGCCCAGGGGCAGATCGGGATGACCGGCGAGGGGGAGGTGCAGCTCTCCACCGGTAACCGTAACTTCCCCGGGAAGCAGGGGAGGGGACCCACTTACCTCTGCTCCCCCGCCACCGCCGCCGCCTCGGCCCTGTTCGGGAGGATCACCTCCCCGGAGCGATTGTGATGGAGCGGAGCAAAGACTGGCTGGATCAGGCCAAACGCGATCTCGAGCACGCGCGTGCTGACCTTAGGGGCGCTTTCTATGGGTGGGCCTGCTTTTCCGCGCAGCAAGCCGCGGAGAAAGCGGTCAAGGCGGTGTTTCAGAAGCTGGGGGCGGAGGCCTGGGGGCATTCGGTAGCAGATCTCGTCTTGGAGCTCAAGAAGCGACACGGCGTCCACGAGGACCTGATCGACCGGGCCCTGGAGCGCGATAATGCCTATATCCCTGCCCGTCTCCCAACGCCCATCCCCTCGGTTCCCCTAAAGTGGGGTACACCAAAACTGAGGCGGAGAGGCTGATCGTGCATGCACAAAAGGTCGTCGAGTTCTGTGAGGGTCTTCTATCCGAGCTTGAGCCGTGACGAGGTGGTGGATCTCCTGCGGGAGCGGTTGCCCGAGCTGGCGAAGAAGCTCCCCTTCCCCGGTCAAAGCCGTGCTGTTTGGCCCCTATGCTAAGGGCAACTTCACCGTGGCAAGCGATATCGATATTACGCCTCGTTTACAAGGGGCCATCACGGGAGGATGCCTACGTCTTGGCGAGAAAGACCTTCCACAGGATGGAGGCGAGCGGGATCGTGGTGTTCGAGCGGAAGGAGGAGGGATGAAGCCGACGGTGCTGACCGGTAGGCCCTGGCTGATCGTGGACGCGGAGGGGAAGCTCATCGACGATATCGACACCGATCAGATCTATCACAACGCCTACCTCGCCATCACCGACCCTGAGGAGATGGGGAAGTACGCCTTCAGCAACCTCCAGGGCTGGGAAGATTTCCCGCGGAAGGTGAAGCCCGGGGATATCCTCTTCGTGGGGGAGAACTTCGGGGCGGGATCCTCGCGCCAGCACGCGGTGGATTGTTTCCTGGCGTTGGGCATCGGGGCCATCGTGGGGAGATCCTTCGGGGCGATCTACAAGCGCAACGCGATCAACTCGGGGTTACCACTCCTCGAGCTTCCGGAGATGCCGGTGGGCGAATTACGGGGGCTGGACGAAGTGGCGGTGGACCTGGAGACCGGGGAGATCGCGGGCCCCGATGGTCGCCTCATCGCCCAAGCGAGGCCCATGTCCGCGGTGGCCCTGGAGATCTACCGCGCGGGGGGATTGCTGAAGCTCAAGCCACGCTGATCCCGTCCCCACCCGCGGGAGGTGTCGACGTCCCGAGGTCCCGTGACGGGAGGAGGCTCCCGATGCCGTGCAGACACAGGTCCGCCGTGAGGTGGGCCGTCATCGCGGCCTCCAGCCCCCGGGTCCAGTACAGGTAACCGAAGGCGATCCCCGCGATCCCGTTCAGAAAGAGCGCCGCGACCGCGCACCCGAAGCGCAAAAGCCCCAGGGTAGATAGCGTGGGCAGGTGGAGGACCCCGAACGCCAGCGCCACCAGCACGTTGGTGAGCCAGAGGAGCCCGGTGGGGCTTCGGGCAAGGGACGTCTTCCCGAAAAGCCAGGCCACCGCGGAGAAGAGGAAGAGCCGCAGAAGGATCTCCTCCGTTATGCCCCCGTAGAAGGCCAGGAGGCACCGCTGCCACCATGGGGCCGAGGCCCACATCGCGGAAAGGAGCTTCGGGATGGTGAGGCGACCCAATAGGAGGAGGATCAACCCGACCGCCGCCCCGAGGCCGATCGCGGGGCTCAAAATATCCCCCGGGCCCACCGCGGCGCCACCCTCCCCCGAGAGCCAGGCGCCGATCAAGGGGATGCTGAGCCCGGCGCGGTCCGCGAAATAGAGCCCTGCCCTGGTCGCTATCCACAACAGCGCCGCGTTGAAGAGGACCTGGAGGAGGAGTAGCAGCGGGAGCGGGATCCGCCCCCGCTTCCCCGACGCGAACGCCCTCATCAGGGGATAGGGGGTCGCGGCCAGGATCCCGAACAGCCCGATCCCGAACACGAACCAGACCCGGGAATCACCCATTTCCCGTGCCTCCGGACACCACCGATGCCTTCGGGAGATGATAGCGGGCGTGTGACCGAATGGGGCTCCCTCCTCCGACAGGAGGGTCATTCCCAACCGAACTCACGGGCGAGCTCCTCCAGGGAACGCTCCCGGCGCCGACCCTTCTCCCGGTTCCCCTGCGCCTTTTCGACGATGCGTTGGGCGATGATGCGTGCCTTAACCGCCGGGGGTATCCCTCCCTTGGCGGCAGCCGTCGCCTCCTGGCCATGGGGACACAGGGGAAGGTAGGGGCAGTAGCGGTGGGCCCAGTGATCGGCCGGGAGCCGATATCCCTCCCCTTCGGGCAACCTCCCCTCCCGGGCGAGGGCGATCACCTCCGGCAGCTTCCCCAGGAGCTCCGCCAGCCCTTCTTCGTCGTAGTCCACCGAAAAGATCCGGTACTCCAGCGTATCGCGGTTCTCGTAGTAAACGATCCCCCCGCGCACGGGGACGCCGTAGAACCTCCTCAGGCCCCGTTGATAGAGGAGGCACTGGCGCAGGTGCTCCGGCTTCGGCGACCCTCGAGCCCTTACCTCCGCGAAGCCCACGGACCCGATCGTCTTCACCTCCAGGGCGTAGAACCCCGGCTCCTCTACCCCGGCCTCCGGGGGGATGTAAAGGAGGGCGTCACAGCGGCCCCGGATCCTCAGCTCCGGCTCCATGAATGGGAGCTCCCGGGCGACGATGAACGGCCGCAGATATCCCATGATCCGTTCGTGGGAGTGGATCCCCGCCTCCATTATGCGGCGACGCCTGGCCCCGGGCTCCGCCCGGGGATGCCGCAGGAGCTCGTGTCCCACGGCCAGGAGGCAACCCTGGGCAAGGGTGGAGGGGTGGACATACCCGAGTGTCTCCTCGCCCGGCTCGAGCCTCCCTTCCACCGCTCTCCGCAGGAGCTCCACGATCTTCACCCACGCCTCCTCAGAGGGGAAGGGCCACGGGCTCGGCCCTCTCGGGGAAGAAATAGCGCGTCTCCCCCGCGGCGCGGATGTCCCGCAGGGTCTTCACCTTCACGATCAGCGGATATCCGCCGGTCGCGTTCCCGATCACCAGGGCGTGGAAGTCCGGGAGCCGCTTCACAAACCCCTGCAGGGTCTCCTCGTCGAGGAGCGCGCACTTGGCCAGGTGCCGCACATCATGCTCGAACGGGATTCGCAGGACGAAGAGATTGTCCACCTGCCGCAGGATGGCCTCGTCCAGCCCCGAGATCATGTTGGTGATGAAGAAGGTGGTGAGCCCCAGGTGCCGTGCCCGGGTGACCAGATACCCGATGGTGTTCTCGGGGATGTAGAGGTGTGCCTCCTCGAAGAAGACGAACGGGAACCGACCCGTCCCGGCCCGGATCTCCCGTTCACAGATGCGGCGAATGATCTCCACCGCCGATTGGACGAAGGCCGAGCGGGCCACGCCGGAGAGGCCGGAGATGTCTATCACCAGGGCCCCGCCGCCGCGGATCCTCCCGTACGCCCCCTCGAGGGAGACCACCTCCTGGGGATGGGAGGCGATGAGCCCGGTGGCGTACACGGCCCGCAGGCGACTGCGGATGGCGGCGTTCACCGGTTCCGAATCCGCGAACTCCCCCGCATCAGCGAGCTGCAGGAGCTCCTTTATCCCGATGAAGGGGGGCTTCCGCCCCCGCCGCTCCATCTCCCGCATCTCCGCCAACAGGCTCCGGAGCCTGTGTTCGAGGTTTATCGCCGAGACCTCGGGGAGGCCGAAACGCCGGAGTAGCGTCATGAAGGGTTCGATCCCGAACTCCCGTAGATCCATCTTGAGGTCCGTGCCGGCCCGCAGGGGGACGATGCCCCGTCGCCCGGGCCCGTGGGGCGGGAGATGGACGTATTCCCTGTTCAGATCGAACACGATACAGGGAGCCCCTTGCTCGATGAGCTCCAGGAGGATGACCTTCGCCAGGTAAGACTTCCCCGAGCCCTTGGCCCCCGCGATCACGTTCACCTTCTCCAGGGCCCTGCCGTCCAGCCGGAAGGGCTCCCCGTGGAGGGTCTCGCCGATGTGGAGCGGATGGCCGTGGTCGGGGATACACTCCTCCATGATCTTCCTGTGGGGGACGGGGGTGATCTCCGCGTCCCGCGGGGGGATCCAGCCGTCCCATGCCGTCCAACGGGGGCCGAACAGCTTGCGGATCTTGGCCAGCGCCACGTTGAGGTTTCGCATCTCCAGTTCCGGCGCGATGATCTCCGCGAACAGCCTCGCCAGGGCGTCGGACCCCTCCCCCAGCGCCAGCCGGAGCTGCTCCTGGATCAGGGAGGGGTACGAGATGCTGCGGAACTCGATCACCTGGACGACTAAACCCCGATCGCTCTCCCTGTCGAAGAGGAGGAGGCTATCCCCCACCCGGAGGTCGTTCTCGCGGGGGTGGTAGATGAGCTCCACCACATCGCCCCGGATGCGGCCGATCTGCATGGCCACGGGAATTCCCCTCCTTTTCGGCGGGAGTGTAACTGTTTAGAAATTTCTTCACAAGCAAAAGTCCCCTCGGGAACGGTCACCCGCCGGGTGGACCGGGGATGGTCCACGGTGACGCGGCTCCACGCGCTGCCCACGGTACCGGGATAAATCGCGTTCGGCCTTTGCCCGCGTATGCGAGGTCCGGTCTTTCGGAGCCCCCGCTCGGGGGGCGGGCCCCGTGCCGGGCCGTCCCCTCACCATGGACGCTCCACTGTGACTTTGCCCGTCGCGCCGCGGCACGCAAAAATTTCGGCGATGGCGCTCTGGCGGTGGAAGGGATGGCGCTGGGAGAAGGTCCGGGTGTTGCCCCCCTACTATCCCCCGGATTTCATGCGTATCCGCCGTACGAGGCGCTCCGATCGGGAGCTATGGGGCATCGAGACCTCGGAGATCCCCCTCCACGGCGCCGATCGCCTCGCCGAGGCCCTGGAGGCCCTCCTCCGTTCCTGCAAGCGGCCGCCGGGGGAGGGCGAACTGTGGAAGCTCGAGGAGGGCGGCCCCCCGCGCCGCGTCCCGGGGATTGAGCCCTTCCCCGAGGAGGCCCTTTGGGATCAGGGGGTCCTCCTCCAGCGCCTGCGGCGCCCCCCGGACCGCTGGCTCATCTCCCTGGAGGTCGCCCGCCCCGTGGAGGGGCTCTACGTCTCGAGATGGGAGAGGTACCTGGCACCCTGGGACGTGGCCCTCAGCGCGCTCCTCGCGGCCACAAAGGGAAAGGGACCGGGATGATCCCGGTCCCTCCGCGGGCCCTTGCGCCGCGGTCGGGTGGCGATCAGGGACAGCCGCTCCCGAAGCAGAGCTTGAACTTCATGTGCCACTTCCCGTCCTGGAAATACCAGCATATCCTGGCGTCGTCGGGGCATTCGCCCACGAAGGTATACCAATTGCCGCTCGGGTCGAGATACCAACCCCAGGCACAGGGATATGGGCACGGTGGCACCGCGTAACCGGGACAGGGCGGGCACGGTCCGTACCAGCAGGGCGGGCACGGGGCCCAACCGTAGCTATAGGCGGGCAGGATCTCCACGGTGTTCCAGGCGGTGATGTAGCAGCCACAGTCGGGCTCGGGCACGATCCCGAGGATCCGCGCCCTCCCCTCGTCGGGGTTCGGGCCCAACAGGGGGAAGGGGTTGTTGGGATCGCCGGTGGGGAAGGAGAGCGGGATCGTGCTCGCGATGAGGAGGAGCTGGTCGGTGCCCGGGGGCGGCGTCACCCGTAGCCGCCAGCGCGTGTTGTCCGGGAGGTAGTGGGTCCCCGCGGTGACGTACGCGTTGGGGGACCAGTAGTTCGGGAACAGCTGGGTGACCTTCCCGTCGGGGGCGAAGTCGAAGATGTAGACGTAGGCCGGCTGTGACACGTAGAACCCGATGCGGGCGTACTCCCCGACCCGGTACTGGGGCCGCTCGGGCCAGATGGCCGCCGTGAGTCCCGGTGGCGGCTCCGGCTGCAAGCCCAGGGGGGAGGGGACGTTCTGCGCCAACGCCGCCGCACATGAGACCACCAAGATGCCCCAGATCGCGAGGCCTCTCCTCATCTGCTTCACCTCCGCTTTGTATACACCGGGCGCGATCCCGGGGTTTCGGGGAAACGGGAACGGCCCGGGGTACAATAACCTCGATGTACAGGCTTTGGTTCGCGGTCCTTCTTCTGGGCCTCGGGTTCGGTGTCCTCGCCGGGGATATCTACGTCCTCGAGGTCGAGGGATCCATCAACCCCGTGGTACAGGAGTACGTCCTGCGGGGCCTGGGGCTCGCGGCGCGGGAGGGCGCGGAGCTCGTGGTGATCGTACTGGACACCCCTGGGGGGCTGGACTCCGCCACCAAGGAGATCGTGGAGGGGATCATCGCCTCACGGGTCCCGGTGGTGGTCTACGTGTACCCGGCCGGGGCCCGGGCGGCGTCGGCGGGGACCTTCATCCTCCTCGCCGCCGATATCGCCGCCATGGCCCCGGGGACCAGCGTGGGCGCGGCGCACCCCGTGTCCCTCACCGGCGAGACGCCCAAGGAGGGCGAACCCATGGCCGAGAAGATCGTCAACGACGCCGCCTCCCGCATCCGGGCCATCGCGGAGCTCCGGGGCCGGAACGCCGACTGGGCGGAGAAGGCCGTCCGGGAATCGGCCACCGCCACGGCCACCGAGGCCCTGGAGCTCGGGGTGATCGACGTCATCGCCGCCGATCTGGACGAACTCCTCTCGGAACTGGACGGTTGGACCCTTCCGGATGGCCGCCGGATCCACACCGCGGGCCTCGGGGTGAAACACGTGCGCAAGACGTTCCGCGAATGGCTCCTCTCCTACCTCGCCGATCCGAACCTGGTTTACATCCTCCTCCTCCTCGGCCTCTACGGCCTCATCTACGAGTTCTTCTCGCCGGGCGTGGGGATCGGGTTCGTGGTGGGGGGGATCTCCCTGATCCTAGCGCTGATGGGCCTCCAGATCCTCCCCATAAACCTGGCGGGGCTCGGCCTGATCCTGTTCGGGGTCCTGTTGATGGTGCTCGATGCCTTCACCCCCACGAACGGCATCCTCACCACCGGGGGGGTGATAAGCCTCCTTTTGGGCTCCTTCAGCCTATTCGACGTGCAGCACCCCGCGATCGGGCTCTCCCGCTGGACGGTGATCGCCGCCGTAGGCACGGTGACGGCCTTCTTCGTGTTCGTGGTCTCGAAAGGGCTCCTCGCCCAGAGGCGGCGACCGAAGCCCCTCACCACCATGGTGGGCCTCACCGGGGTGGCCAAGACCGACCTCGTCCCCGGGGGGAAGGAGGGGTGGGTCCTGGTGCGGGGGGAGTACTGGCGCGCCCGGGCGACGGAAAAGATCAAGGAGGGGGACGAGGTGAAGGTGGTGGGCCAGGAAGGCCGGGTGCTCATCGTTCGCCGCTCGCCCTGAGCTCCCCCGTGGGCTCCGCCCGACGGACGAAGATCGTGACCTCCTCGGTATCGGTGAACACGCCATCGCTCACCGTGAACTTCACCCGGTAGATCCCGGCATCGCCGGGCTTCGGGGTCCAGGTGAACCTGCCGGTAGCGGGATCGAAGCGTGCCCCCAGGGGAAGCCCATCGGCGCTGAACGAGAGCTTCTCGCTGTCCCGATCCTCGGCGCTCACGGTGAAACACAGCGTCTCCCCCTCGTAAACCCGCTTGGCCCCGATCCCGTTCAACACGGGGGCGAATCCCCCGGGTCTCCCGGGGTAGGGGGTGACGAACGCCACCCGGGCATGGGTGCGGGTGTTACCCGCGGCATCGGTGGCGGAGATCTCGCACACGTACTCGCGGCCCGGGACGAGCCCGGTGAGGGAGACGGAGTGCTCGGTGACGGGAGCGGGGTCGACGAGGACCCCCATCGTGCCTCCCCGGGGGCCGTAGACGAGGCGGGTGACGGCGGGCTCATCGGTGTGCCAGGTCAATGTCGCCCCCGTCGGCGTTATCCCGGCGACGCGGACGTGCGAGATGATGGGGGGCCGGGCGTCCCCGCCCGGCGGGGTCGTCACCTCCATGGAGACGGGTTCGCTCATGTTGGTGCGGGCGTCCCAGGCCCGCACGGTGTAGGTGTAGGTGGCGGCGGGGTTGACCACCTCGTCGGTGAAGGAGGTATCCACCGTGATGGCGATGGGTTCCCCATCCCGGTACACGATGTACCCCACCAGGTGCACGTCGTCCGTGGCCGGGTCCCACCGGAGGGTCACCGCGGTGGGGGAGAGCCCGTACACGCGGAGATTTCGGGGTGGAGAGGGCGGTGTGAGGTCCGGCTCACGGGAACGGTCCACCACCCGGAACACGTGGACGATGGGCCTGCGTTCGTAGTGGCCATCGGCGTGGAGTTCGACGACGTAGAGGAGGTGGTGCTCGCGGTCGTAGGCCGCTCCCCCGAGGATGGAGCGGCGGCACCCCCGGCGGAACAGCTTATCCTCGAAGGTGAACACCGCGTACGGCTGTACCTCGTGGGGTTCCAGGTTCCCCCGGGCCACCTCCCCCAGGAGCTCCGGGTCGTAGAACAGTATGGCCCCGAAGTACGGTTCGCCGTGATAGCCCTTGTATCCGCACCCGTCGACCCCCGGCTCGCCGTAATACTCCAGCCCGCTCGCGCGGGTGCGCAGGGCCTTGGTGCCCACGAAGATGACGGCGGCCTTAGCCCCCACGGTGAGCCACGCCCCGTCGCTCCACACGTCCGAGTTGCTGAAGTCCCGCAGGGGATGATCCTCGTCGTATTTCAATAATTCCACGGCGGTGAGGGCGCGTCCCGGAGGCGGGGGGTTGCCGTCGACCCACGGGCCGAAGGCGTACAGGGCCGGGCCCCAGCTGCCCCCGTTCACGATCCGGAAACGCCCCGCGGCGAGGTACAGGCCCGGGGTGTAGCGGTACGCCCACGCGGTGGGGATATCGAACAGGTACCGGCTGGTGGCCGCGGCGGGGAAGTCGTCGAGCCTCCACGTGCCCTGGGGCCGCGGGTCCGAGAGGTCGACCTCGCACCAGCCGTGCCAGGCGGCGTCCGCCTCGGGGAGGTAGTACTCGTACATGACCCAATAAAGCTTGTCCCTGAGCTGCCCCCCCTGGCGGGGGTAGTACTGGATGTCCCCCAGGACCGTCCCGGTGAGCCCCCCGGTCTGACGCCCGCCGGTCACATCGGCGAAGGGCTGGAGGGTGCGGGCGATGGGGAGGTCGCTCACGTCCCTGTCCGGGGATATGACCGGCGGGGGGATGCTGAACTCGGAGACATAGCCCCGATACGGGTGGCCTATGCTGAAGAGGGACCCCGGGAACCCGTCATCGGGCCCGGTGGGATCGCCGGTGGGGCGGTAGCACATCCCGTATCCACCGTAGGACCAGGAGGTGCCGTTCGAGGCCTCATCGGGCAGCCGGAAGGCCCCGAGGTATTCCAGATCGGTCTCGGGGTTGATCAGCGTGGCGTGAGTGGAGACGGGCGCCGCCGGAACCCAGCACGCCACATATCCCAGGATGAGCGCGAGCGCCTTCGCCCAGCGGCCCGTATGTCCCCCCATCCCAGACCTCCCACGGCGGTCAGAGCGAGAAATCCGCGCCCAGGTAATACCGCCTGGCCAGGGGATCATCCAGCAACGTCTCCGGCGCCCCCCGAGCGATGATGCGTCCCTCGTGGATGAGGTAGGCGAAGGACGTGATCCGCAGGGCATCGCGCACGTTGTGGTCGGTGATCACCACCCCGATCCCGCGGCGGGCGAGTTCGCCCAAAAGCTTCTGGAGTTCGGCGATGGTGAGGGGGTCGATCCCGGTGAAGGGCTCGTCCAGGAGCAGGAACACCGGCTCGGTGACCAGGGCACGGGCGATCTCCACCCGGCGCCGCTCCCCCGCCGAGAGGGCGAGGGCCGGGCGGCGCAGTAGCCCCCGAAGCCCGAGCTCATCGAGGATCGCATCCACCTCCCCGTCCCAACGACGTCCCGCGCCCTCCAGGGCGAGGCGGATGTTCCCCTCCACGTTGGTGTGCGAGAAAACCGAGGGTTCCTGGGGCAGGTACTGGAGGCCGAGCTTCGCCCGTCGGAAGAAGGGCAGGTGGTGGATCTTCCTCCCGTCGAGCAGGACCTCCCCGGAGTCGGCCCGCAGGAACCCGACCAGGAGGTAGAAGGTCGTGGTCTTCCCCGCCCCGTTCGGCCCCAGAAGCCCTGTCACCTTTCCGGACTCGAACGCGAGGGAGAGGTTGGCGACGACGAGGCGCCGACCGAACCGCTTGGTGAGCCCCAGGGCCTCAAGCCGGGCCAACCCGCACCCCCCACAGCGTCACGTGCTCGCCGTCCACATCCACCTTCGCCCCGTCGGCCACGACCTCCCACCCCCACCCCCGGGCCGTGAGGCCCCGGGGTATCTCCAGGGTCCGCAACGTCTGATCGTAGATGCCCTCCGCGAACTCGAGCTCCCACTCCCCGAAGCTCGCCTCGACCCCCAGCAGCCGCCAGACGCCCCCGGGCTCCCAGGAGGCCCTCGTCGCCCTGAGCTCGAGCTTACCCGATGTGAAACGAACCTCCGTCAAGGTGAGCTTCCCCTGCGCCCACCGCGCGTCCCCCGCGGTGAAGGAAAAACCCTCCCCTTCGCCCGTCACGCCGCCGGCGGCGCGCCACTCGAGGCCCCCGGGGTCCGCGGTCACCTCCGGGATGTGGGCCGTCACCAGGAGGGCTCCGCCGCCGTAGAGGTAAGCCACGACCTCCTCCGCCACCCACCCCTCCCCCGTCCCCCGGATGGCCGCCGCCCGGAGCTCCCACACCAGGTTCCCCTCGGCGTCGTAGGCCGAGAGCCAGGGGCGCTCCACCTCCACCCGCTCCGCGAGGGAGGCGAACGCCAGTCCCAGGACGAAGGTCAGGATGAACGCTCGGCGCATATCCTCACGAAATCTACGAACAGGGGATGGGGGCGCAAGGGACGCGAGGTGTACTCGGGGTGGAACTGGACCCCGATGTACCACGGATGTCCCGAGAGCTCCACGATCTCCACGAGCCTCCCGTCGGGGGACAGCCCGCTCGCCTCCAGCCCCGCGCGCCCGAGCGCCTCTAGGTAGTCGAGGTTGAACTCGTAGCGGTGCCGGTGGCGCTCGGAGATCTCCCCGGACCCGTAGATCCCCCGGACCCTGGAGCCCTCCTTCAGGATGGCGGGGTAGGCACCGAGGCGCATGGTCCCCCCCTTCGCGCGGAGATGGCGCTGTTCGGGGAGGAGGTCGATCACGGGATGGGGGGTGTCGGGGTCGAACTCGGTGGAGTTGGCGTCGGGGAGCCCGGCGGCGTAACGGGCGAAGGCGATCACCGCCACCTGCATCCCCAGACAGATCCCGAAATAGGGGATCCCCTCGCGGCGGGCGTAATCGGCGGCCAGGATCTTCCCCTCTACCCCTCGCTCCCCGAAGCCGCCCGGGACGAGGATCCCCGCCAGCCCCCGCAGCACCCCGATGTCCTCCTCCACCGCCGCCGAGGGGATCCAGGAGATCTCCACCCTCGTCCCCAACGCCGCCCCCGCGTGCTGGAAGGCCTCGATGATGGATATGTAGGCATCGTGGAGCTCCACGTATTTCCCCACGATGCCGATCCTCACGGGTTTGTCCGCCCTCACGAGCCGTTCCACGAAATCCTCCCACGCGGTGAGATCGGCGGGTCGGGCGGGGAGGGAGAGCACGTCCAATATGCGGTGGGGGAACGCCTCCGCTTCCAGGGCGAGGGGTACCTCGTAGATGGAGGGGAGATCGCGGTCCTCGATCACGTGCTCCGGTGGCACGTCGCAGAAGAGGGAGATCTTGCGCCGGATGTCCGGGGTGAGGGGGAGGTGGGTCCGGGCGACGATGAAGTCCGGCTGTATCCCCACCTCCCTGAGCTCCTTCACCGAGTGTTGGGTGGGTTTGGTCTTGAGCTCCCCGGTGGTGGAAAGGAGGGGGATATAGGTGAGGTGTACGAAGCAGGTGTCCTCGCGGGGGAGTTCATCCCGGAGCTGGCGCAGGGCCTCGAGGTAGGGGAGGCCCTCGATATCGCCCACGGTGCCCCCGACCTCCACGATCCCGATCTCCGCCCCGCTCTCCTCCACCGGCCTCCGGATGAGGCGTTTTATCTCCTCCGTGATGTGGGGGATGATCTGGACCGTCTTCCCCAGGTAATCACCGCGGCGCTCACGTTGGATGACGTTCCAGTAGACCTGGCCGGTGGTGAGGTAGTTGGAGGCCGAGAGATCCTGGTGGAGGAAACGCTCGTAGCGGCCGATGTCGAGGTCGCACTCCTTGCCATCGGCGGTGACGAATACCTCGCCGTGCTCATATGGGTTCATGGTGCCCGCGTCCACGTTCAGGTAGGGGTCGATCTTCTGGAGGGTGACCCTGTAACCGCGGGACTTCAGGAGGTAACCGAGTGAGGCCGCGACCACTCCCTTCCCGAGGCCGGAAAGCACCCCGCCGGTGATGAAGATGAATTTTCCCACGCGGGCTATTCTAATCGCAAACCTTCCTGCCGTACAAAAGGCCGGGATAAGCGGTGGGTGGGAAGGGGGCACAGCGGGGCCCCGGGGATCGGCGTTCCCCGACTTAGCGCGCCGTGGTCAAGAGGGAACGGATCAGGGAAGCGAGGGTCCGGGCGGCCCGGTCGAACCGCAGGGAGGCCGAGAACTCCCGGGCCCTCTCTCCCATGTCACGGAGCCTCCCCGGGTCCGAGAGGAGCTCCACCAGGCCCCGGTAGAGGTCCCGGGGGCGCGGCCGCACCACCAGCCCGAATTCCGGGCGCACGAGATCGCGGGCGGAACGGTGATCGGTGGTGAGGACGGGTAGCCCCGCCGCCAGGGCCTCGGCCAGGGTGAGGCCGTAGGACTCGTGCCGCGAGGGGAAGACGTAGAGGTCCGCGGCCCTGAGGAACCCCTGTTTCTCCCGTGCGGCGACGTACCCGGGGAAGTGCACCTCCACACGCCGCAGGCCCCAGGCGAGGCGCCGGAGCCTTCCCAGGTAGCGGCGCCCATGCATGAAGGCCGGCGCTCCGCACACGAAGAGGACGAGCTTCCGGCGCTTCCTCCGGTCCCAGATCCGCAGGGCCCGGAGGAGGAGGTCCTGCCCCTTCTCCGGCGATATGCGGCTCAAGGTGACGATGACCGGGGTATCACGCCCGATCCCATAGCGGGCCCGGATGTCGGGGAGTTCCTCCCCTTCCGCAGGGGGGTCCACGATGGCACCCCACGGGACGACCCGCACCTTCCCCCGGGCGGCGGGATAGGAACGCTCGAGCACCCCGGCCATCCCCCGCGAGGGGACCACCAGGAGGTCGCAGTGACGCACGCACTCCTGCTGCTGCTCGAATATCAAGCGGCCGATCAGGGGAAGGAGCCGATGGACCCTGGCCCGCCGGAGGCCCCGGTAGGCCCGCGCCAGCATGGGGGCGGATACCGCTCCCCGGAGGTAGATATGGGCCACGTAATCCACCACGTCCACGTGGAAGATACCGACCTGCCGGAGGCCGAGCGCGCGGATGGCGGCGAAATCCGGACCCTCGGAGACGTCATTGTGCACCACGCAGATCCCGGTGGGGTCCATCTCCGCGGCGAGGCGGCGGAGATACTCCGTGGCCCCGCGGGCGAACTGGACGCAGAAGGACGCGTACCCCCGTACCGAGAGGGAGCTGGGGACATCGGGCTCCCCGGGCACCCGCCAGGCGATACGGTGATAACGGACGCCCCCCGGGGGCGGAATCGGGCCCGAACCGATGACGATGAGGTCGAAGGGGCCCTCCCGTGCCCAGTGGGAGACGAGGGCAGCTCCCACCGCCCCGCCCCCTCCCAGGGGGACCCGCTTCAGGTCGTATCCCAAATGGGCCCCCACGATGACGACCGTTGCCATGGGCATTCACAGGCTACCGGCGGGCCGCCCAAGCTCAAGGGGGGAACCGCACCAATTTGTCATTGCGTGCTTGGAAACCGGTGCTCGTCCGCTTATAATGCCTTTTCGGAGCGTGACGGGATGAAGACCTTCTTGATGGTCCTTTTCTTTTTGGACAGCTTGGCCCTGATCGGGCTCGTGCTCTGGCACATGTCGGAACACGCGGCCCTGGGGGGCGGGTTCGGCGGCGGCATGTCCACCACCGTCTTCGGGCGGGATACCTCCAAGGACCCCCGGAAGATCGCCATCGGGGTCCTGGGGACACTCTTCTTCCTCCTGGGCCTGGCCGTGGCCATGGTCCCGTGAACGAGGAGGCCTGAGGTGCCCCTGATAGAACTGAAGGGGCTGAAAACCTATTTCTACACCGAAGACGGGGTGGTGAAGGCCGTAGACGGGGTGTCCTTCGCCATCGAGCCCGAGCAGACCTTGGGCGTGGTGGGGGAGTCCGGCTGCGGCAAATCGGTGACCGCTCTCTCCATCATGGGCCTCGTGCCCATGCCCCCGGGGAAGATCGTGGCGGGGGAGATCCTCTTCTACAAGGACGGGAAGGCGGTCGAACTCCACAAGCTCAACCCCAAGGGCAGGGAGTACCGGTCCATCCGCGGGAAAGAGATCGCCATGATCTTCCAGGAACCCATGACGTCCCTGAACCCCGTGTTCACCATCGGGTACCAGATCATGGAGGCGATCATGCTCCACCAGAAGGTATCCAAGAAGGAGGCCAAAAAGAAGGCGATCGAGATGCTCCGACAGGTGGGGATCCCGGAGCCGGAGCAGCGGGTGGACGAGTACCCGCACCAGCTCTCGGGGGGCATGCGCCAGCGCGCGATGATCGCCATGGCCCTTTCCTGCAACCCGTCCCTGCTCATCGCCGATGAGCCTACCACCGCCTTGGACGTGACGATCCAGGCCCAGGTCCTGGATCTGATGCAGGACCTGAAGCGCAAGTTCCAGGCCGCCATCATGCTCATCACCCACGACCTGGGGGTCGTGGCCGAGATGTGCGAGGAAGTAGTGGTGATGTACTTGGGGAAGGTGGTGGAGCACGCGAAGGTGCGCCCCATCTTCCACGAGCCCAAGCACCCCTATACCCAGGGGCTCCTGAAATCGATCCCCTCCTTGGCCACGAAGAAGAAGCGGCTCGAGCCCATCAAGGGGGTGGTGCCCGATCCGCTGAACGCGCCGCCGGGCTGCCCCTTCAACCCGCGGTGCCCCTATACCATGGACATCTGCCGACGGGAGATGCCGCCCCTCAAGGAGGTCGCTCCCGAACATGACGTCGCCTGTTGGCTCTACTCTTAAAGAGGGAAGGATGACCGTGGAGAGCTTGCGAGAAGGAGTGCTGCTTGAGGTGCGGGGGCTGAAGAAGTACTTCCCCGTGCGGC
>JAJRVI010000137.1 GCA_024277405.1 Fidelibacterota bacterium | reverse complement strand
TCGCCTTCGCCACCCGGGGTTTCCGTGCCACCGCCTTCTTCGCTGCCAGGGGTCTTCGTGTCCTCCCCGTCGCTGGTCGCTGGAACCGTGCGCGCCGGCCCGGTGGTGCTGATCCCGCCTCCACCGTCGTTAACGAGGGCCAAACTGACCGCGCCGCCGAGGACTGCGAAGGCCACAAAGACCAGCGTCACTCCTGCCCAGACAGGGATCCCTCCTCGACCCTGCGCGGCGGCTGCTCGCTGCGACGCCGTGCGCGAGAGCCGCGCGACTTCCTTGCGGGCGATGGCGAGCTGCTCCTTCAGCTCCAGGAGGCTCGACTTGGTGGGGGGGACGTCCAGGATCATCGCCTCACCCCCACGGATGGTAATACTTCTCGATCTGTTCGCGCTTCAGCCGGGGGAGCTCCTCCACCGGGAGCAGTCCCAGGGCCTTCCACCCCAGGTCCAGGGTCTCCTCGATGGTGCGGTTCGCGTCCCCCTGGTTCAGGAACTCCTGCTCGAAGAACTCCCCGAACCGGAGGTATTTCTTGTCCACGCTGGAGAGCTCCTCCTCGCCGATGATGGCGGCGATGTTGCGGATCTGTTGGACCCTGGCGTAGCTGGCGTAGAGCTGGTTGGCCAGGTTCGGGTGGTCCTCCCGGGTGTAGCCCTCCCCGATGCCGTCCTTCATCAACCGGGAGAGGGAGGGGAGGACGGCGATGGGGGGGTAGATCCCCTGCTGGTGGAGCCTGGGGTCCAGGACGATCTGCCCCTCGGTGATGTAGCCGGTGAGGTCGGGGACGGGGTGGGTGATGTCGTTGTTGGGCATGGTGAGGATGGGGATCTGGGTGATGGAGCCCTTGGACCCCTGGATCCTCCCCGCCCGCTCGTAGATTGAGGCGAGGTCGCTGTAGAGGTATCCGGGGTACCCCTTGCGGGTGGGGACGTCGCCCCGGGCGGTGGCCACCTCACGCAGGGCCTCGCAGTAGTTTGTCATATCGGTGAGGATCACCAACACGTGTTTGTCACAGTCGAAGGCCAGGTACTCGGCCACGGTGAGGGCCACCCGCGGGGTGATGGTCCGTTCGATGGAGGGGTCGTCGGCCAAGTTGAGGAACATCACCACGTTCTCCAACGCCCCCGACTCCCGGAAGCTCTCCTGGAAGAAGGCCGCCTCGTCGTGTTTGACCCCCATGGCGGCGAACACGATCACGAAGGCCTCCTCCTCGCCGGGGATGGTGGCCTGACGCACGATCTGGGCCGCGAGTCGGTTGTGGGGAAGGCCGCTGGTGGAGAAGATGGGGAGCTTTTGCCCCCGGATCAGGGTGTTCATCCCGTCGATCGCCGAGATCCCTGTTTGGATGAAATTCTCCGGGTAAAGACGGCTGGTGGGATTGATGGGGGAACCGTTGATATCCCGCTCCTCGCCGCCCATGGGGGGAGGGCCCCCGTCGATGGGCCGTCCGGTGCCGTCGAAGACCCGGCCCAGCATCTCCTCCGAGACCTTGACGGTCATGGGCTCCCCGGTGAACCGCACCCGGGCCCGCTTGGTGGAGATGTTCCCGGTGCCCTCGAATACCTGGATCACGGCCCGGTCCCCGTCGACGATGAGCACCCTCCCCCGGCGAACCTCCCCGGAGGAGGTGACCACCTCGGCGATCTCCCCGTAGCCCACGTCCTTCACCCCGCGGACGAAGACCAAAGGGCCGCTGATCTCCTCCACGCCTAAATAGACCCGACGGCCGGCGGTGACCATCACGCCTTCACCTCCCCGGGGTGCACGACCTCCTTCTCCAGGGCATCGAACTCGGCGTCCATCTGCTCACGCAGCTTCTCCAGCTCCTCCAGTTTATCGTTGTGGATCTCGTGGCGCGCGGTGAGGAGGAGGCGATTCACCTTCATCCCCTGGATACGGTAGATCGGGAGCCCATGGCGGACCAGGGCCCGAGCCCGCTCCTCGTAGTGCATCAGGAGCTCCAGGAGCTTCAGCTCCTTCTCCGGGGTGGAGTAACGGTCGACGGGGTCCAGGGCGTTCTGTTGCAGGAAGCCCTCCTTGATCATGGAGGCCACGTGCAACACCAATCGCTGCTCGTCGGGGAGGGCGTCGGGGCCGATGATCTGGACGATCTTCTGGAGTTCGCTCTCCCGGGCGAGGATCGAGAGGGCCCGCTGTCTGAGCCCCTTCCAGTCCACCCCGTACTTCTCCTCCCACCAGGGGGCGATGTCGTCCACATATTCGCTGTAGGAATCGATCCAGGACACCGCCGGGAAGTGGCGGGCGAAGGCCAATCTCTTGTCCAGGGCCCAGAACGTCCTGACGAACCGCTTGGTGTGTTGGGTTACCGGCTCGGTGAAATCGCCCCCGGGAGGGGAGACGGCGCCGATGATGGTCACCGAGCCGTAGCGATCCTCGGCGACCTTGCCGTAGCCAGCACGTTCGTAGAACTCCGCCAGCCGGGCCGGGAGATACGCGGGGAACCCCTCCTCCACCGGCATCTCCTCCAGACGCCCGGCGATCTCCCGCACCGCTTCGGCCCAGCGGGAGGTGGAGTCGGCCATCAGGGCCACGTGATAGCCCATGTCCCGGAAGTACTCGGCGATGGTGACCCCAGTGTAGATGGAGCTTTCCCGGGCGGTGACCGGCATGTTTGAGGTATTGGCGATGAGGATGGTCCGCTCCATCAGGGGGCGGCCGGTGCGGGGGTCCTGGAGCTTGGGGAACTGGCGCAGCACGTCCGTCATCTCGTTGCCCCGCTCCCCGCAGCCGATGTAGATGATCACGTCAGCATCGGACCAGGAGGCGAGCTGATGCTGGAGGACCGTCTTGCCCGCCCCGAACCCCCCCGGGATGGCCGCCGCCCCGCCCTTGGCTAGGGGGAAGAGGACGTCCAGCACCCGCTGGCCGGTGATGAGGGGCACCGAGGGCTTTAGCCGCTCTTTGAGGGGGTGGAGCCGGCGCACCGGCCAGCGGCGCATCATGGTGATCTCCCGCTCGCCCCCGTCCGTGCGGATGACGGCGATGGCCTCGGTCACGGTGTACTCGCCCTCCGGGGCGATCCTCACCACCTCCCCCGCCGCCCCCTCGGGCACCACGATCCTGTGCTCGAGAAGCGGCGTTTCCTGTACCACCCCCAGGATGTCCCCGGGCTTCACCTCGTCGCCCGGCGAGACCACGGGGACGAAGGGCCACTTCTTATCCCGATCCAGTGTGGGCACCTGGAGCCCGCGGCGCAGGAACGGGCCCTGCTTCTCCCACATCACGGTGAGGGGACGGCCGATCCCGTCCAGGACCTGCCCCACCAGCCCCGGCCCCAGCTCCACCGCCAACGGGCTCCCGGAGCGGAAAACCGGCATCCCCGGCTTGATGCCGGTGGTGTCCTCGTAGACCTGGATGGTGGCCACGTCCTCCTCCAGGGCGATGATCTCCCCGGCCAGGCGCTCCTCGGAGACGTAGACCAGTTCCATCATGCTGGCCTCGGCCATTCCCGCCGCCTTGACCACGGGTCCGTTGATGTAGATCACCGTGCCCACCGCCTCTTCCGGCATCAGCCATCACCCCCCTCCGCCGGGGCGAACACCCGCTCCGCCAGTAGCTTCTCCAGGGAGGGCCGCAGCTCACGTATGATCTGGGGAAGGGAGCCGTCGAACTGGAGCCCCCGGTTCGGGAGTTCCACGACGACCCCCCCGGGGATATCCCCCTCCCGGAGCTCCATCTCCCGGACATCCATCCCGGAGAGGGCATGATGGAACTCATCCCGATAGCGTTCCAGATCCTCGCGGGAAAGGTGAAGGACCACCCGCGTCCCCCCCTCGGTGGCCACGGCGTCCCGGACGAACGCCACCAGTCCTCGGAGGTATTCCGGCCCCCCCTGTCGACAGCGCCGTACCAGCTCCGCCTCCAGGGAGGAGATGAGGTCCTCCACGATGGCGGCCTTCCTCGCCAGGAGCTCCTCCCGGAGCTCAAGCTCCGCCTGGGAGACGAGGCGTCTGCGGGCGCGCCTTATCTCCTCCAGCCCCGCGTGGACGAGCTCCTCCTCTCTCGCTTTGGCCTCGGCTTCCGCCCTTTGAATGAGTTCCCTTGCCCGCTTCTCGGCCTCCTCCACCTCCCGGGCGGCCCTCTCCCGGGCCTGCCGGAGCACGTGTTCCACCAGCGCCCTGAGGTCGCCGCTTATCCTGATCTCGGTCATAGCCGCACCCCGATGGCGCCCACGATGAAGTCCCGGATGCTCTCCTCGACCATGGGCCCATCCGGTCCGGGGATCTTCACCACGAGGGGGAACTCCTTCGCGCCCTGGAGTTCCGCCACCAGGTCCGGCGCCTGGGCCGCCACCCGGTCCTCGATCAGGATCAGGGCCATCCCCGGCTCGGCGAACCTCTCCCGCAGGATCCGGCGTACGTCCCCCGGCCCGGCCGGGATGTCCCCCGGTATCCCCAGGAGCCTGAACCCGAGCACCGTCTCCTCGGAACCGATGACGCAGATCCTGTCCCGGGCCATGGCAGCTTCCCCTCAGATGCGTCCCAGGATCATGATGGAGATCACGATCCCGTAGATGGCGATCCCCTCGGCCAGGCCCACGTACACCAGGGTGAGGCCGAACATCCCCGGCTTCTCCGTCACCGCGCCGATGGCCGCCGCCCCCACCCCGGAGAGGGCCACGCCGGCCCCCAGGGAGCTCCCGGCCGTGGCCATGGCCGCCCCCAACAGGGCGATGCCCTTGCCCGTGGAGGTCTGGGGCTGGGTGATCTGTTCCGCCGTGGCCTGGGCCATGGTCTGGGGGTGGTAGGCGATGAGCACGAAGGCGATGATCGCTATGCTGGCCAGGAACACGAGGCCATTGAAGGCCAAGAACCCGTAAACGATCTTACGCATGGCTTACCTCCTTTCCCCGATGGATCCGCAAGCGGAAGGGACGGAAGGGGATCCCTTCCGCCTCGAAGAATTTGGAGAAGAACTCGTAGAACTCGAGTCGCAATACCTGGATGGCCACGATCCCGCCCTCGAGCACGAGGATGAGGAGGTTCCCTCCGACCACCAACGCCCCGGAGATGATCCCACCCCCGGGGAGGCCACGGAGCATGTCCGCCACCTGGAAGATGGCCAGGGAGAGGGCCACGTGGTTCAGGGCGAAGGCCGCGACCCGGATGAAGGAGAGGGTGTTGCTGAAATAGACTATGAAAGTCTCGAAGAGGTCCACGGCGCCGATGAGGAAAACGAGGCCCCGCGACCCACCCTCTTCCCGCGCTTTGCGCAACTCCCAGACCAGCTTCCCCCCCGCCATGAGGATGAGGGGGGCGAACACGAGGCCGACCCTCCAGGCAGAGAACCCCTTGGACATCCCCAGGAGCAGGAGCCCTCCGAGATAGAACCACAGCCCCAGGATCCCGAAGCGTTCCCATAGGAGCTCGTTCAGGCGGGCCTGGATCAACTTGGCGACGATATTCGCCCCGAGCCCCACCACGATCACGCCCGCCCCGATGGAGATGGCATAGACGAGGAGCCGATCGATGGCCTCCATGGGGTGGAACCACAGCGCGGGGATGATGTCCTCGTACCCGAAGAAACTCCCGTAGAGGACCCCGAAGATCATGGAGGAAAGCCCCACCGGCACCAACAGTCCCCCTGCCCGGCGGAGTCCCCGCCGGACCGGGAGCGCCCGCAGGAGGAGCCCCGCGATGAAGAGGACGAGGCCATGGCCGAGGTCCCCGAACATCATCCCGAAGAGTCCCACGAAGAGGAGGGAGAAGAGGGGGGTGGGGTCGAAGCCGCCGTAGCGGGGGAGCCCGTAGAGCCGTACCAGGGCCTCGAACGGCTTCAGGGGGCGGGGGTTCCGGAGCTCTGTGGGCACCGGGAGGCCGTCCCGGTCCGCGGCCATCCTGTATGGCACCTCCCGGGCCTCCAGTACCCATTCGGGCTTGTCCCGCACCGCCCGTTGTAGTCCCGCGAGCGCCCGCTTGGGGACCCAACCGGTCACCAACGCCACCTCCCGCGTCTCCCCCGCGAGCCCCCGGGCCTCCAGGACCGCGGCGTTCACCCTGAGGAAATCGCCGAACTCCCGGGCTTTATCATGCCGCCACTCTTCGAAGCGGGCCTCCTCCCCCCGGATCTCCTCCAGCGCCCGCAGGAGCTCCCCCCGGCGCGCTTCCAGGAGCTCCAGGGCCTCTTGGGGCTTCCCCCGGAGCTCCTCCGGGAGGTCCAGGGGGCGGAACAGGGCCGCCTCCAGCACCTGCCGGACCTCGTCCAGATCCTCCCGCAAACACACCACCAACAGCTGCACACGATGGCGGTGGCGCCGGTAGGGGAGGAGGAGATGGGGGTAACGGTGGAGACCGCGTTCCAGTGCCTGGAAGCGGTAGTCGGGCATGGTCCCGGCTAGGACCGCGAACCGTTTGAGCCCGAACAGTCCCCCGATATCGATTTCCAAAGGCGAGAGGAGCCGGAGATGGGCCTCCTGGATCTGCAGGTGTTCCAGCTCCCGCTCCAGGGCCCGCCGCCGTTCCTGGAGGGAGCGCTCTTTTTCCCTGGCCTCACGGAGTTCCGCGTACAGGGGATCGAGCCTCCGGGCCAGCTCATCCGGGGGGAGGGGGGAGATCCCGGGATCGGAGAGGGGTTCCTCCAGGTCCACCTTGAGGATGGAGGCCGCCTCCCGTAGCCGGGAGAGGAGGGGGCCGAGCTCGACGAAACGCAGCCTCTCGCGTAGGGCCTCGATCCGTTGTACCCCTTCCGGCTGCATCTCCCCGAAGCGGCCCAGGACCTCCCAGAATGTGGTGAGGTCCTCCTTGGGGAGGAAGAGGTAGACCCGGTACATCTTCTCGGTGATGAGCATGGCTACGCCCTCACCCCCCTCCCCTCCAGGAGCCGGATGAGGCGTCGAAGTTCCGTTTCCTTCAGATATACATAGCCCACCACGATCCCCATGCCGAAGGGCGCCGTGGCGAAGGCCCTCTTCACCTTGAGGACGAGATCCCTGTCGAAGAGATCCCCCAGGACACCCAGGTCCAACCCCTCCATGCGGGAGAGTTCCTCCGCCGGTCCCTGGCCCAGAAACCGGGAGACGGCGCGCCAGCCCTCCGCGTCCTCCACGATCCGGCGCAGCTCCTCTTGGGATATGAGGGGGTGAAAATCCGGGAGGACGCTCACCATCTCCGGGAAGGAAAAGCCGTAGCCCCGCAGGCGGAAGCACCAGAGGAAGAGCTCCTTGGCGATCCGATTCCGTAGGATAGGGGCTACATCAGGGCCTGCCACCGCCAAATGATGGATGAGGCGCTCCAGGTACAACGAATCCAGCCCCGCCTCGTACGGAAAGGTCTCCCCCCGGTCCCCGACCTGCTGGTGTACCGCCTCGATCCGCCGGGCGTAGTCAACCCAGGGCAGGGATTTGGCCAGGGCCTCGATCCCGGGGGTGGAGAGCAGGGCCTTGTAATCCACCTTCTCCCAGGGGAGTTCGTGGAGGAGGGGCTCCACCTCCTCGGGGGGGATACCCCGGATCTTGGAGCGGATGATGAGCTTCAGGTTCTCCACCCGCCAGTGGGCGAGCGCGGCGTCCAGGAGGGCCCGGTCCCGTCCCCGTAGGGAGAGGAGGAGGGTGGCCACGTCTTCCCAGAAACCCCGGCGCAGCCCCTCCACGTCCCCCGTTTCCCCCCCGAGATACGGCCCATAGGACGTCTCCCGGAGGCGCTCCAGGAGTTCCTCCCGGGACACCTCCCCCATGGCCCGAAGCTCGTCCTCTGTGAGCATCCGCGAGAGCTTCGCCCTGATCTTCGCCAGGTGATAGGCCGTCATCCCTTGTCGCCCCGGAAGAGGGGGACCTCCCCGAGGAGCTCCCCCAGGATCTCCTCTTTCCTCCGGCGGTAGACCTCCTCCAGGGCCCCGAGGAGTCCGCGGTGGCTCTCCCTGAGGGCGGCGATCTCCGCCTCGGCCTCCCGCATCTCCCTCTCCCGGAGCTCCTCCAGGCGCTCCCTGGCCCTGCGTTCAGCCTGGTCGAGGAGCTCCTTCCGCTTCCTTTCGGCGGCTTCCAGGATCTCCGCCGCCTTGGCCTTGGCCTCCTCCTCGATCCGCTGGGCCTCCTCCTCGGCGGAGAGGATGGCCCGCAAGAATTTCTCCACCATGGCGCCTTAGCTTACGTTAGAATCTAAAAAGTCCAAATGGCGAAACCCCCATAATTTAGACCCCCGCCGTCCGTTGTCAATATGTGCCTCTTGGGGTTGTATACCGATCCCGCGCACAGTAGTTTTGGGAGGCCGTGACGGTGCTGTCGGAGAGATGTACCACGGAGACGTCGACGGAACAGGGATCCGGGTGCTCCCGTTCTTGCCACGGGCACGATGGAACGATATAGGGGCATCATCCCGGATTGGGATGAGTTCTGGGAGGCCATACATACACCCCTTCCCACGGTGATCCGGACCAACACCATAAAGACCACGCCCGCGGAGTTGAAGCACAGGCTCGAGGCGAAAGGGTTTGCGCTGGAGGAGCTATCCTGGAACCCGCTTCTGTTCCGGGTGGAGGGGGAAATCCCCATCGGGGCCACCCTGGAGCATTGGCTCGGCCTCTACTACGTGCAGGAGGCCACCCAGACCCTGTCGCCTCTGGCCCTGGACCCCAAACCGGGCGAGGTGATCCTCGATCTCTGCGCCGCCCCCGGCGGCAAAACAACCCAGATCGCTGCCATGATGGACAACCGGGGTACCATCGTGGCCAACGACATGAACCCCAAACGGCTGCGGGCCCTGATGGCCAACGTCTACCGTATGGGGGCGATCTGCTGTGTGGTCACCGAATGCCGGGGGGAGCACTTCCCCGGGGAGGGGATCTTCGACCGGGTGTTGGTGGACGCGCCGTGTTCCGCCGAGGGGACGGCGAGGAAATACCCCCACCTCCGCCAGGGAGCGTCCCCGGGCTACATCCAGCGTATGGCCGCGATCCAGCGGGGTCTCCTCTACCGGGCCCTGGAGCTCGTGGTGCCCGGGGGGATCGTGGTCTATTCCACTTGCACCATCGCCCCGGAGGAGAACGAGGGGGTGGTGAGCCGGGCCATCAAACGGGGGCTGGCGGAGCTCATCCCCTGGGAACCGCCGGCGCCCCACGCCCGGGGCCTTCCCCGTTTCGGCCGGGAGGAATACGGGGAGGAGATGGAGAACGCGGTCCGGATATACCCACACCATTTCGATTCCGATGGGGGGTTCATTGCGGTCCTCAGGAAGCTGGGATGAGGTGGCCAGGGGTTACCTCCGGGAGCGGTTCGGGGTGGAGGAGCTCCCCGGGAGGGTGGTGGAGCGGGCCCGGGGCCTCTGGCTCACCACCGCCGATCTCGTCCCCGAGGGGGTCAAGGTCCATTCGGTGGGGGTCAGGCTCTTCTACCTCCAGGGAAAGGGCTTGAAGCCCGCCAGCTTCGGCCTTTCCTTCCTGGGCGAGCGGATCCGGAGGCGGCGGGTGGAGGTGACGCTGGAGGAGTTGGAGAGGCTTCTCCTGGGCCAAGCGGTGGAGAAGCCCACCGCGCCCGAGGGCTACGTGGCCCTCGCCTACCGGGGCGACGTCATCGGCTGCGGCAAGGCCAAAGAGGGGAAGCTTTCCGCCGAGATCTCCAAGGCCCGCCGGCGGGAACTCCTCTCCGCGCTTCCCTGGGAGAAGCGGCGAGAAGGTGGTGCACATCACAGTTCCTGAGCACCTCCCCCGGTAAAATGGCTCCGAGACGTGGGCTACGCTTGGGGGGACCCAAGGAAAGGAGGAGAAAGTGAGGAAGTTCATCATGCTGTGTGCCCTGTTCCTGGGGTTCACGGCCTTGGCTTCTCCGGGGGGCGTTATCTTCATCCTCGACGCCTCGAATTCGATGAACATCCCCTTCCAGGGGACGCCCCGGATCCAGTGGGCGAAGGATGCGCTTGGGCAGCTGGTGACGGAGCTCCCCGAGGATATGCCCTTCGGGATCGTGGTGTTCGGACATCGCGTGGCCAAGGACCTGGCGGAGGAGAGCTGTCGGGACGTGGAGCTCGCGCTGGAGGTGGGGGTTCACGGGGCCGACGTGCGCGACCGGATAGTACGATGGGTCCAAGGGCTGGAGGCCAAAGGGAAGACGCCGTTGGCCCATGCGCTGCGTTTCGCCGCGGAGAGGGGGAGCCCGCCGTGCAGGATCGTGCTTATCACCGATGGTATGGAGACCTGTGGCGGCGATCCCGTGGCCACCGCCCGGGAGCTCTCCGCGGGGGGATGTGTCGTGGACGTGGTGGGCCTCGCGGTGAAGCCCGAGGAGGAGGAAGCCCTGCGTGAATTGGCCGCCGCCGGGGGCGGTAGATACTGGCGGGTAGAGGAGCTCGGCGCCCTCCTCGGGACGCTCCGCGAGGTGATCGCCGCGCCCCCGGCCCAGCGGATGCCGACGATCCCCCCGGAGTTCGCGTGTTACAACGTGGACCCGGAGGTCGTGTCCCTGCTCCTCGAGCACTTGCCCTATCCCACCACCGACCCCATGTGGTGCGTGATCCTCGGTTTCCTTGAGCGCAACCCGCCGGAGAACGTGATGGTGGGCACCGAGGCCGCCGAAACTCTGTTCGGAACACAAGGGAACGATTTGATCCTCGGCCTCGGGGGCGCGGACAAGATACTGGGCTTCGGGGGAAACGACCTCCTCATCGGTGGTCCCTGCGATGACATCGTCCAGGGCGGCGATGGCAGTGACCTGATCATCGGGGGGACGGGCGACGATACCCTCCTCGGG
>JAJRVI010000136.1 GCA_024277405.1 Fidelibacterota bacterium | reverse complement strand
TGGGAGAAAGCCCGTATTCCCGCACGAACCGCTCCTCCCGCTCCCAGGGGAGCTCCGGCATCTCCGCGCGCACCCGCTCGAGCCACGCCGGGGTCACCACCAGGGGCACGAGGTCCGGCTCGGGGAAGTAGCGGTAGTCGTGGGCCTCCTCCTTCGTGCGCTGTAACACCAGGGTCCCCCGGTGCTCGTCCCAACCGAAGGTCACCTGCTCCACCGTCCCACCCGCGGAGACGAGCTCCCGCTGTCGCTCCTCCTCCGCGGAGAGGGCCCGTTCCACCGCCCGGAAGGAGTTCAGGTTCTTTATCTCCGTCTTCGTCCCGAGCTTCCCGTCCGTGGAGAGGGAGATATTGGCGTCGCAGCGGAGCTCCCCCTTCTCCATGTCGGCGTTCGACACCCTGAGGTGCCTGAGCAGGGTCCGCAGGGCCCGGAGGAACTCCCGGGCCTCCTTCGGGGAGCGGATATCCGGTTCGGTGACGATCTCGATCAGCGGCACCCCGCAGCGGTTCATGTCCACCAAGGCCCCCTCATCGGTGTGGATCAACTTCCCCGCGTCCTCCTCGAGGTGCATCTCGTGGATGCGGACGGCGCGCTCCTCGCCGTCGACGCGGAATCTCAACGTCCCCCCGAGGGCCAGGGGGTGTTCCCGTTGGGTGATCTGGTAGCCCTTGGGGAGGTCGGGGTAGAAGTAGTTCTTGCGGTCGAACCGGGATATCTCTTGCACCTCCGCCCCCAGGGCCAACGCCACCCGCAGGGCGAGCTCCACCGCCCGCGCGTTCAGGACCGGGAGGGCCCCCGGCATCCCCAGGCACACGGGGCAAGTGAGGGTGTTTGGCGGGGCGTCGAAGTAATCCGCGCTACAGCCGCAGAAGAGCTTGGTACGTGTCGCGAGCTGCACGTGGATCTCCAAACCGATTACGGTGCGCATCGGGTTACGAGTATAAAGGAGTTCGGCCCCGGTTTCCGTCCGGCGCTAGTCGGCCCCCATCCACTCGGAGACGAGATCGTCGAGGTCCACCCGGGTGAGGGAACGGCAGGCGAATGGGACCCTGTGGCCCACGTGGGCGATGGCCCACAGGAGCCGCTCGTAGGTAACCCCTCCCCTCCGCGAGAGGTCGATGCTCCCCATCGCGACGTCCCAGTGGCGCACCACCTCGCGGGGATCGAGACAGCCCCGCACCTCCACGACGAGCGTCTCCCCGAGGTCCAAAGCGGGTATGTGTAGTGGGATCTCGTACGGGCCCGCGGCGTCCGCGGGCACGTCCAAAACGAGCTCCAACTCCGCGGGCCTCCCGGCGTACACCGGGAGGGGGCACGGCAGCCTCTCTAAACACGGTCCCCGGATCCGCATGTCCCATCCGGGCGGGAGCTCCGCGGTCAGGCTGAACCCCGGGATGTCCACGGGCGAGAGGATGCGCATCACGACCAGGAAGGGATTCCCCGGCAGCGCGGCGGATGCGGTGGGCTCGAGGTACAACTCTACCGTGTCCCCGCAAACCGCCGGGGAGAAGAGCCCCAGCCAGATCAATGCCGCAAAAGCTACGGTCCTCACCCCATCTCCCTTAAAGCGAGTTCATGGGGATTATAGCGTCTTGCAAAGACGGGCCCTGTGACGCAAATTACTCCGCCACTACATCGCATCGCGAGGTGAGAAGATGAGGAAATTCGCGATATTTTTCCTGCTCGGACTCGGGCTCCTCTTCGCGGGCGGCTGTCTCTTCCGGGGGGATCAGGAACCGCTGCGGGCGGTGATCGTCACCGAACCGAGCCCGCCGCGCGGGGATCCCCCGCTCACCGTGCGCTTCTCCGCCGCGGGGTCCACGGGGGAGATCGATGAGTACGTCTGGGATTTCGGCGATGGGAACGCCGCGACGGGGAGCACCGCCGAGCACACCTACACCCTGCCGGGGAACTACACCGTCACCCTCCGCGTCGTCGGACCCCAGGGTGAGGATACGGCCGCGGTCCGGGTGCACGTGAACTCGTCCCGCCCGGTGATCGAGTACTTCGAGGTGGATCGGAGGATCGTCCACGCAACGCACCAGATCTATTTCTACGCGACCGCCCACGACCCCGATGGGGAGGTCCGCTTCTTCCACTGGGACTTCGGCAACGGCGAGACCGCAGTGACCCCGGACGGGGACATAAGCTACGCCTATCCCGAGCCGGGGACGTACACCGTCTCGGTGTCGGCCGAGGACGACAACGGCGATCTCTCCGAGCCCGCTATCGCGACGATCCAGGTCCTCCCGCCCTGTCCGTGTGACTGATGGCGGAGCGGTTGGAGATACCCGACGTCGAGGGGGCGCTGCGCGACCTGGTCCTCCAGATCCCCCGGGGGCGGGTAACCACCTACAAGGCCCTGGCCGAGGCGTTGGGCGATCCGGGCGCCGTCCGGTTCGTGGCGAGCTGGCTCGCGGCCCACGCCGCGGACCTTCCCGCACACCGGGTGGTGCACGCCTCCGGGGCCGTGGGAAAGGCGGAGTTCGCCGGACCGGAGGAGCTCGCGGAAAGGCTCCGCCGCGAGGGGGTGCGGGTGGAGGGCCTGAAGGTCACCCCTCTCATCCGTTACTTCACCGCGGACTTCCGTACCGATAGACCCCTGGAGCGGCTCCGGCGGGAACAGGAGGAGATCGCCCGCCGCGCCGAGATCCGCCCCCTCCCCGGGGGGATCGAACGGGTGGCGGGGGTGGACGCGGCGTACACCGACGCGGAGGGGATCGGGATCTATGTGCTCTGCGATAAAGGGGGGGAGCCCGTGGACTACGTCGAGGTCCGCCGGGAGATACGCTTCCCCTACATCCCCACATACCTCTCCTATCGCGAGCTCCCCCTGTACCTCGCCGCGGTGGAGGAAGCGGAGGCCAAGGGGCTTTCGGCGGACGTGGTCCTGGTGGACGGGAACGGGATCCTTCACCCCCGGCGGGTAGGGATCGCGACCCACCTCGGGGTGCTGTTGGGCCGGCCCACCGTAGGGGTGGCGAAGAAGCTCCTGTGCGGCGAGGTGAACACCGAGGGCATGGCCATCGGGGAGTGGCGTCCCGTCGTCCTGGAGGGGGAGACGGTGGGCGCGGCCATGCGCACCGCCCGCAATCGCACCATCTTCATCTCCCCCGGCCACCTCGCCGACGTCCCGAGCGCCGTGGACCTCGTGGCCTCCCTCCTCAGGGATTCGCCCCTCCCGGAGCCCCTCCGCTGGGCCCACGAGCTCGCCACGGAATCGCGGGCCGGCGCATAAATTATTACTTTGAAGTCTTGAAAAGATCCCGGACGGGGGGTAGCCTTGCTCATGCCATGGCCATTCTCGAGGTAGCGGATCTCATCGTCTCCGTGGGGGGGAAGAGGATCCTGAAGGGGGTCACCCTCTCCCTCGAGGAGGGGAAGGTGCACGCCCTCATGGGCCCGAACGGCTCGGGCAAATCGACCCTCGCCTTCGCCATCGCCGGGCATCCCGATTACGTGATCGAATCGGGGAAGATCTTGCTCGCGGGCGAGGACATCACCGGCCTCCCCGCGCACGAGCGCGCCCGGCGGGGACTGTTCCTCGGGTTCCAGTACCCCCCGGAAGTGGAGGGGGTGAAGCTCCGCGAGTTCCTGCGGCTCGCCGCCGCGAACTGTCAGGAGCCGTTCTGCGAGTTCCAGAAGCTCTACCGCGAGGCCCTGGAGTAC
>JAJRVI010000135.1 GCA_024277405.1 Fidelibacterota bacterium | reverse complement strand
GGAAGTCACGGAAGGCGGTGCGCTTCTTCTCCTCGGGCACGATGAACCTGATCGCCGGGACCCTCCCCTCGGCGCGGTACCGCTCGACCTCCGCGCGGGAGAGGCCCCGACAGTGCCCGTCGTACTCCACCCCCCGCGATCCCCCCAGCCGCCGGGCGATCTCCTCGGGGGTGCAGAAGCACGGATAGGCCCGGCCCTCCCGCAGGAGCGCCTCCGCGTAGTGCCGGTAACGTTCCAGGCGTTCCGACTGGTGGTAGAGCTCGTCCCAGTCCAGGCCAAGCCACCGCAGGGCCATGAGGATCCCCTCCGCGAAGCGGCGCTCGGAGCGCTGGAGATCGGTGTCCTCGATCCGCAGCACGAAGGCCCCGCCCTCCTTGCGCGCCCACAGCCAGTTGAACAGCGCCGTCCGCGCGCCCCCCACGTGGAGGTAGCCCGTGGGGCTCGGGGCGAAACGCACGCGCAGCTTCCCGCCCGTTGCCGTGGACATCTGTCCGTAAAGGTTGCGACAAACCGGCCTCACCCACAACCCATCCTCCCGTGTGGGGCCCCGGGCCGCCGCTTAGGCTGGGGTCGACGCCCGTGTGAAAGGAGGGGGTTGTGAATATGAAGAAAATCCTCTTGTTGGCCCTGATGGGGGCGGGCCTGGGGCTGGCGGCCTTCGCCCAGAAGGCCGAGGGGCCCTCGGGGGCCGCTCTCCCACCGGCCGAGGAAGAGATCACCGTGATGGAATCCGCCTTCGGCGAGGTGGTCGAGTTCTTCTCCGCCTTCATCACTGAGATCAAGGGGGCCATCGCATCGCTGAACGCGGAGGATGAGGAGCTGAACGCCAAGTACCAGGCCCTCGCGGTCCAGCTCAAGGACCTGGAGGCCAAGCTCATCAAGCTCAAGATGGTCTGCGACCAGGTCCCGGGGCTTTCCGACCGGGTCTCCTCCCTGGAGGAGACCGCCAAGACCCTCGCCGACGCGATCTCCACCAATTCCTCCCGCATCGAGGACCTCCGCCAGAAGCTCATGGCCCTGGAGGATTCCCTCACCGCGATGATCGATGAGCTCAAGGCGAAGCAGGACCAGATCGCCGCCCAGGTGGCGGACCACGAGGAACGCATCAAGCGCCTGGAGGACCAGGACCTGGGCCATCTGCAGCGCCGCGTCCTCGCCCTGGAGCAGGCGGTACAGGCACTGCAGGCCAAGATCGAGAACAACCGCACCAAGATCGGGGGCTTCGAGGCCTCGCTGGCCGACCTCTCGGGCAGGATCGCCTCCCTGGAGGGCGACATGGGCGACGTCCGCGCCCGGATGGACTCGTTGGAGTCGTCCTTCGCGGCCTTCCAGAGCGACACCGACGCCAAGATCCAGGAACTCCAGGGGGCCCTGAGCGGGGCCCAGGGGATGGCGATCCTCGCCCTGCTCGTGGCGCTGGGCTCGTTGGCCCTTTACTTCCTCGGCGGCACCGGGGGATGAGACGGGGCGGGGGAGGGAATGCCGTTTTTCCCTCCCCCTTTTGCTGTCCCCGGACACAAGTGTTATAGTCATCACGCAACGCCCGGAGGCCGAGAATGAACCGATCTAAACCGCTCTCACGTTCCCGAAACTTCTCGCCGTCCGCGGCCGCCCCCGCGTCCGGAGGGACGGCGTGGGTCCCCCTTTGCCCCCCGGTCGAGGAGCGATGAGGACCTACATCAAGCGCCTCACCATCCAGGGATTCAAGTCCTTCGGCCGGAAGACGACCATCCCCTTCTACCCCGGTTTCACCGCCATCGTGGGCGAGAACGGGACCGGGAAGTCGAACATCCTGGACGCCATCACCTTCGTCATGGGGTATCGATCCCGGGCGCTGCGGGCGGGGAGGATCGAACACCTCCTCCACACGAGCCCCAAGGGGACCACCGTCCCCGAGGCCGAGGTCTCGTTGGTGCTCGACAACTCCGCCGGCACCTTCGACGAGCTCCTCCCCGAACACGCGGACGAGGTGGTGATCTCCCGCCGCATCACCGCCACCTCCTCCACCTACCGCATCATGGGGAGGGTGGTGGCGGCGGGCGACGTGGAACGGCTCCTCTCGCTGGCCGACATCGAGCCCGGGGGTTACTACATCGTGGAGCAGGGGATGGTCACCGAGGTCCTGGAGCGCTCCCCGAAACGGCGGCGGGAGCTGATCGAGGAGGTGGCGGGGATCTCCACCTACGAGGAGCGCAAGGCCAAGGCCATCGCGGAGCTCGCCCAGGTGAAGGAACGCCTGAACGCCTCGCGGATCCTCCTCGCCGAGCGCCGCCGGCACCTGGTGGAACTCCACCGGGAGCGGGAGGCGGCCCTCGAATACCGCGAGCTCGAGGCCGAGCGCGACCGCGTGCTTGCCACCCTCAAGTACCTGCGCTTTCGCGAGCTGAAGGAGGCGGAGGCGAGGCTCAAGGAGGAGCTCCGCCGCTACCGGGCGGAGGCAGACCGGCTCGCGCGGGAGGTGGCCGAGCTCGATCGCGAGGTCGAGGAAATCGAGTGGGAGCTCAAGGACAGGGAGGATGAAGCGGACGGAGACCCCGACCGCGAGGTCCTTCAGCTCGTCCAGCGGGTGGAGCGCCTGCGGGGGGAGCTCGCCGCCAAGGAGGCGGAGGCGAAGGCCAAGGAACGCGAGATCCGGTCCCTTTCCGAAGCCCTGGAGGAGCTGAAGCGCCTCTCCCCGCCCCCCCGGCGTCTCCCCGAGGCGGTCCAGGAGATCCTCTCCCTGGGCTGGGAGGGGGTGATCGGGGTCCTGGGGGAGCTCGGGGAAGTGCCCCCGGAGCTCCAGGTGGCCCTGGAGGCGGCCCTGGGGGGGCATGCCCACGACCTGGTCGTCGCCACCCGGGACGTGGCGCTCCGCTGCGTCCGGTATCTCAAGGAGAACGAGGTCGGCCGCGCCCGGTTCCTCCCCCTGGACAAGCTCGCCCTCCCGCCCGTATCCCGGGCGGCGAAGGAGCTCCTGGGGAGGGAAGGTGTGTTCGGGCTCCTCGTGGACCTCATCTCGTGTTCCGAGGAGGTCCGGCCCGCGTTCCGCTATGTCCTCGCCGACACCCTGGTGGTGGAGTCGCTGGAGGTCCTGCGGGACACGCTCGGGGTCCGGGCTGTGAGCCTGGACGGGGACCTCCTCGAGCGGGGCGGGGCGATAACCGGCGGGTTCCGCCGGAAGCGCGCGCACCGGGGGCCCGACCTCGCGGGACGTGCCGCCCAGATCGAGCGCGCCAAGGGGGAGCTCGCCCGGCTCCAAGGGGAGGTCGCCCGGCTGCGCCGGGAGCTCGCCGCGGCCGAGGAAGAGCTCCACCGGGCGACGCTCCGCCAGGCCCAACGGAAGAGGACCCGGTCCAAGAAGGAGGACGAGCTCTCCGCCCTCCGGGAGCGCCGCAAGCAGGCCTACCGTGCCCTGGAGCGCGCCCGGGGGATGGTCGCCCGCCACGAGCGGGAGCTGGGGGAGATCCAGGGGAAGCTCGCCGCCATCGGCGAGGCCCCCGAGCCCGCGGAGCCCGTGGAGGGATCGGTGAACGCCCTCCAGGCCCGGCTGCGGGAGCTGGAGTCCCGTCTCAGCTCCTTCGGCCCCGTCAACATGCGGGCCATCGAGGAATACGAGGCGTATCTCGCCGAGTTCCAGGCGTTCAAGGAGCGGGTCCTCACCCTGGAACGGGAGAAGCGGGAGATAGAATCCCTGATCGGGGAGATCGAGCGCCGCAAACGGGAGAAGTTCCTCGCCACCCTGGAGGCGGTCTCGGCCGAGCTCAACCGGCGGTTCGTGCAGCTCTTCGGGGGAGGGGAGGCGGGGCTCTCGTTGGAGGACCCCGGGGACCTCTCCTCGGGGCTCCTGGTGCGGGCCCGGCCGCCGGGGAAGGAGCCCAAGCTCCTGGACGCCCTCTCCGGGGGAGAGAAGACCCTGGTGGCCATCGCGTTCGTCCTCGCCCTCTCGGAGGGCAAACCGGCCCCGTTCTACCTCTTCGACGAGGTGGACGCGGCGCTGGACAAGCCGAACTCGGAGCGGCTGGCGGGGCTGCTCCGGGAGATCGCGCGCGAGGCGCAGGTGATCGTGATCTCCCACAACGAGGAGCTCATCCGCCACGCCGATCGGGTGTACGGGGTGACCATGCGGGGCGGTTCCTCCCGCGTCCTGGCATTGGAGTTGGCGGGAAATGCGCGTTGATATCTCTCCGGAGCGGCTGGCACGTGCGGACTGGGAGACGGTGTTACGGGCCCTGACGGCGGACATGGACCCGTGGGATATCGATCTGGTGGAGCTCGTGCGCCGCTTCCGGGCGTACCTCGCCGGGCTCCGGGCCCTGGAGCTGGAGGTACCGGGGCGCATGGTCCTCGTGGGATCGGTGCTTTTGCGGCTCAAATCCGAGGTCCTGCGCGAGATGAACGGCCACCACCGAGACGGCAACGGGGACGTGGATGGGGATGTGGAGGGGGCCCTCGGCGCGGCGGCGGAGGAGGCGGACTACCTCCCGGAGGAAGGGGTGTACATCGCCCCGGAGCTCCGGCTCCCGGTGGTGCGTCGCCCCCGCCGGAAGGTGACGTTGGCGGAGCTGGAGGAGGCCCTCCGGGCCGCCCTGGCCCAGGAGAAGCGCAAGCGCAAGCCCCGGCGCCGCCCCCGGGACGGTGGGGTCCCGCTCCCCAAGGGGGAGCCCTTCAGCGCCCGGGCACGTCGGCTCTTCAGGAAGCTCCTCTCCCTGGTGAACGGGAAGAGGGATATCCCCTTCGAGAAACTCCTGTCCCGGCGCGATCCCGCCGAGGTAGTGGCCCGATTCATGGAGCTCCTGCACCTGGACGCGGAGGGGAAGGTGGTCCTCACCCAGAGGGACTTCCTGGGGGAGCTCATCGTGCGGGTCCCGGACCATGCGAGGAAATGTAAAGGCCGCCGTTGAGGCCGCGTTGTTCGTGGCCACGCGGCCCCTCACCCTGGAGGAACTGGCACGGGGCCTCCGTTTCCCCGAGGACGAGGTCTACGCGGCGCTGGAGGGGATCGCGGCGGAACTGGAGGCGGGGGGGAAACCGTACCGCCTGGTGAGGAAGGGTGGGGGCTACATCCTCGAGCTGCGGGAGGAATACGCGGATCTAGTGCGCCCCTTCGCCCCGGGCGGGGACATCCCCGAGCCGGTCCTCCGGACGTTGGCCCTGATCGCCTACCGCGGCCCCATAAAGCAGGCGGAGGTGGTGCGGATAAGGGGGCAACGCGCCTACGCCCACGTGAAGGACCTGGTGAAACGCGGCTTCGTGCGCGCCAGGAAGGAGGGCGCCACCAAGATCCTGGAGGTCACCGAGGAGTTCCTTGAGTACTTCGGCCTCGAGTCCCCAAAGGACTTCCGCGCCCCACGCGACTGAATCCGCGACGGTCCCCCGAGCACGCCGGACACGGGGCGGCGGAGCCGCCGCGCGAGCGCCCCGGAAATCCGCCCCTCACCGGGGCCGGGGGGAGGGGTTACTCGCCCCACCCGATGCGGGAAACGATGTCGGAAAGGGCGATGAACCCCACGATCCGGCGGGGATCCTCCCGGGTCACCACGGGCAACCTCCCCACCCCGCTCCTCCTGAACTTCTCCCAGACGCGATCCAGGGGCTCGTCCGGGTAAGCCACGACGGGGTTCCGCACCGCCACCTCGCCCACCGGCCGCTCCGGCCTCCCCAGGGCCCGTAGGACCTCCCGATGGGTCACGATGCCCACCAACCTCCCCTCCCGGTCCACCACCGGGAGGCTGGGGTGGCCGGTTCGCTCCATCACCTCGCGCGCCTCCGCCACGGTGGCGTCCTCGGGGATCACCTCCACGCTCCGCCGCATGACATCCGAGACGGTGTGGAGCCGGAGCCAGTTGATCTCCATCTCCGGGGAGAGGCGGATCCCGCGGCGCGAGAGCTTCAGGGTGTAGATGGTCTCCTTGGAGACCGACCAGGCGACGATATCGGCCACCACACAGGCGAACATCAGGGGGAGGATGATCTCGTAGTTACGCGTCATCTCGAACAGCATCACGATGGAGCTCAACGTGGCCCGACTGGCGGCGGAGAAGACCGCCGCCATCCCCACGAGGGCGTAGGCGGGGTAGGGCGCGGTCGTCCCGGGGAAGAGGAGGTTCACCGCGACCCCGAAGGCGGCCCCGAACGCGGCCCCCACGAACAGGGAGGGGGCGAACACCCCGCCCGAGCCCCCCGAACCCAGGGTGATGGCCAACGCCAGCATCTTCGCCAGGGCGAGCCCCAGGAAGAACCCCGCGGCCCCGAGGGTGGGGGACAGCTCCCCGGCGAGGATCCGATCCACCGTTTCATAGCCCGTCCCCAGGACCTGGGGCACGGCGAGGGCGAGTCCCCCCAGGAGCAGGCCCCCCGCGGCCGCCTTGAGGGGAGCCGAAAAGGGAAGGCGATCGAAGAGATCCTCCATCCGGTAGAGCAGGCGCGTCTCCGCCAATCCCACGAACGCGGCCCCCGTCCCCAGTCCCAGGTAGATGAGGAGCTCCCACGGGGAACGCAGGGAATACGGGGGCACGGCGAACGCCGGCGCGGGGCCGAGGAACGCGCGGGAGACCATGGTGGCGATGGTGGAGGAGATCACCAAGGGGACGAAGGACCGCGTACGGAGTTCGAGCAGGATCACCTCCACGCTGAAGATCACCCCGGCAAGGGGCGCGTTGAAGGTGGCGGCGATACCCTCGGCAGCCCCACAGCCCACGAGCACCTTCAACTCCCCCGGCGGGACCCCGAGGAACTGGCTGATGGCGCTCCCCAGGGCGCTGCCGATCTGGACTATGGGGCCTTCACGGCCCGCGGATCCCCCCGTCCCGATGCAGATCCCCGAGGCGAGGATCTTCGCCAGCGCCACCCGGGGGCGTATCCTCCCCCCCTGGGTGGCCACCGCGGCCATCACCTCCGGGACCCCGTGGCCCTTGGTCTCGGGGGCGAAGAACCGCGTGATGAGCCCCACGAGGAAGCCCCCGAGGGCTGGGATCGACACCGCCCATGCCCCGAGTCCGTGCGCGGAGGGGGGCAGGTAGACCCGGGAGAAGGTCTGGTAGTAGAGGAGATCCCCCACCCAGAAGATGAACCACCGGAAGAGCACGGCCCCGAATCCCGCCAGGGCGCCCACGCCCACGGCGAGGCCACACAGACGCAGATTCACCCAGAAGATCCGCGTCCAGGAGCCCCTCGTGCCCATCCCCGGCGGGAGTATAAGGAACCCCGATCCCTTCGACAAAAGAGGGGCGTTGTCCCCAAAGGCTTCCGTGATAAGATAAACGCGAACGCGATATCAAGGGGCGGTGATTTTCCATGCGTTATCTCTGTGCCTTCGTGCTTTCCCTGGGGGTCGTGGCCTCGGCCGCGCCGGTGGTGACCCTGTACCAGGGGGGCTTCGCCTTCGTGGAGGAGAGCAAGGTCCTGGAGATCGTGGGCGAGGGGATCGCCCGGGTCCCGGGCCTGCCGATGACCATCGTGCCCGGTTCCCTGTACTGGGAGGGGGCCGCGGCGAGGGAATGGCGCCTCGTGTCCCCGAAACGGGGCCTGGAGAGCCTGATCGGGGAGGAGGTCCTGGTCAGCTACGCCGGGCGCACCGCCCGGGGGGTGCTCCTCTCCCTGGAAGGGGGGCTTCTCCTGGACACCCCGGAGGGATACCTCCTCATCCCGGCCTACGAGAGCATCCTCTCCCCAACGAGGCCGGGCCCCGAGGGCCTTCCCGCGCTGGAACTGGAGCTGGCAGGCCCCCCGAGCGGGGAGATCACGTTGCGGTACCTGGTACGGGAGCTCTCGTGGGAGGCGGATTACGTCGGCGCCTACCGCGACGGCGCCCTCGTCCTCCGGGGCATCGCGATACTGCGTAACGGGTGCGGCGTGGGGTTCACGGACGCCGAGGTGTCCCTCGTGGCCGGGGAGGTGTTCGGACCGCGGGAGGGGGATAAGTACGAGGCCAAAGCGATCCTGCCCCTGGCCGCCGCGCCGGCCCCCGCCGTGACCCCGGTGGGGGCGTACCACCGCTACGTCCTCCCCGAGCCGGTGGACCTGCCCCCGGGGGAGACGATGGTGGAATACCTCCCGGAGACCGCGGTCGCCGCGGAAGAGGTCTATCGCTTCGCGCACGGCTCGGTCCTCTTCATCCTCAGGTTCGTGAACACGACGGGACTGCCCCTCCCCGCGGGGACGGTGCGGGTATACGGGGAGGATACCTTCCTGGGGGAGGCCTCCATCGGCCATACCCCCGAGGGGGAGGAGGTGGAGCTCCCCCTGGGGATGGCGTTCGATCTCGTGGGCGAACGGGTCCAGACCGAATACGTGCGCCTGGCCGAGGACCGTTACCGCGAGAGCTACCGGATCACGATACGTTCGGCCAAGGAGGAGCCCGTCACCGTGGAGGTCATCGAGGAGATGCGGGGGGAGTGGCACATCACACGGGCCTCCCTCCCCTACGAGGCCCTGGACGCACACCGTGTCCTCTTCCGGCTCGCCGTGCCTCCGGGAGGGGAGGCGGAGCTCACCTACACGGTGGAGTACACCTACTGAGGGCGAGAGCTCGAACGTGAACGAGGAAAGAACTCTGGCCCTGAGGGCCAGTTACAAGAAGGCGATCGAGCAGGCGTTGGAGCGGGTGCCGGTGCGGAACGGCGTTGCCCGGGTACATGACCTGTGGCTCGAGACGGCGATCCCCAAAGACCTTATCATTGAGCTCCTGAAGGAGAACGAAATCCGATTCCCCCCTCACGTGAAGAGGGTGGAGCTCCGTTAGGAGGGACCCGTGGCACAGACGATCCGTTTCGGCACCGACGGCTGGCGTGGGGTGATCGCCCGGGATTTCACCTTCGCCAACGTGGCCCGCGCCGCGGCCGCCACCGCGCGCTACCTCACCGATCCCGGACGCAGGGATCTCCTATTCTACCGCGATTGGGGGGTGCCCTATCGCGGCCCCGATGCCGGGGTGGTGGTGGGCTACGATACCCGCTTCCTCTCCCGGGAGTTCGCCGTGACCGTGGCGGGGGTCCTGGCGGCGGAGGGCGTCCCGGTGGCCATCACCGACTCCCCGGTGCCCACCCCTGCCCTCTCCTACATCGTGGTGGCGCGGAAGCTCGCCGGGGCGGTGATGATCACCGCGTCCCACAACCCCCCAGAGTACAACGGGTTCAAGTTCAAGCCCGAGTACGGGGGCTCGGCCACCAAGGACGCCACCGACCTCATCGAGCGCCATCTGCGGCCCGAGCCCCCTCCGGTCCCGGAGGAGGCCGTACCCGTCACCTCAATCCGAGAGGAGTATCTCGCCGCCCTAGAAGGACGTGTGGATATGAAGGCGATCGCTGCGGCCCCCGTACACGTGGTGGTGGACCCCATGTACGGCTCGGCCCAGGGCTACCTCGCGGAGCTCCTCGGGGCACACGGGATCCCTTACACCGCCATAAGATCGCGAATCGACCCGCTGTTCGGGGGGAAGAAACCCGAGCCCCTGCCGGAGCTCATGGGACCCACGAGGGCGGTGATCAGATCGCTGAGGGGACGTGTGCGCCGGAGGATCCTCGTGGGCCTCATCACCGACGGAGACGGCGATCGGGCCGCGTCCATGGACGAGGAAGGGAACTTCCTCGATACCCACCGGACCTCGTCCCTCATCCTGTGGCACCTCATCCGGAACCGGGGGGAGCGCGGCCTGGTGCTGAAATCATTCGCCCTCACGGACCTCATCCGCAAGATCGCCGAGGACGCGGGCCTTCCGGTCCGGGAGATAAAGATCGGGTTCAAGTGGGCGGTCGAGGGCCTGGTGAAGCGGGAGGCCATATTCGGCGGAGAGGAATCGGGGGGATACGGCTACCGATGGCACCTGCCCGAGCGCGACGGGATGTTGGCGGGACTCCTCCTCCTCGAGCTGATGGCCGCGGAACACAAGGGGCTGAAGGCACTCCTCGGGGAGCTCTTCCGACGGTACGGCCCTCACCACTACGACCGGATCGACATGGAGCTTCCCGAGCGGGTGGAGGTGGTGGAACGCATAAGGGAGGCGCCGCCGGAGTCCGTGGCGGGGCGCAAGGTCGTCGACGTGGAGACGCTCGATGGGGTGAAGCTCCGGTTCCGCGACGGCTGGTTGCTCTTCCGCGCCTCGGGGACCGAGCCCATCCTGCGCGTCTACTGTGAGATGGGTTCCTCCGAGGCGGTAAAGGATGTGATCGCCGCCGGAGCGGCGCTGGCCAAGGAGGTAGCGCATGGGTGAACCGTACAATCCCAAGGAGATCGAATCGCGCTGGAAGGACTTCTGGTGGGAACGCGGATTCTTCAGGGCTGACATAAACGATACCTCCCGCAAGTTCTATTACCTCAATATGTTCCCCTACCCCTCGGCCAAGCCCCATGTGGGCCACGGCCGGAACTACATCCTCGGCGACGCCATCACCCGCTACCTCCTCATGCGGGGCTACAACGTCCTGAACCCCATGGGATGGGATGCGTTCGGCCTCCCGGCGGAGAACCAGGCGATCCGCCACGGGATCCACCCCCGTGAGTGGACGATGCGCAACATCGCCGAGTTCAAGCGTCAGTTCCGCGACTGGGGAGTGGTGTTCGATTGGGACCGGGAGATCGCCACTTGCGAGCCCGAGTACTACAAGTGGACCCAGTGGATCTTCCTCAAGCTCTACGAGAACGGCCTCGCCTACCGCGCGGAGGCGGAGGTGAACTACTGCCCCACCTGCGACACGGTCCTCGCCAACGAGCAGGCGGTCGGGGGCCGATGCGAGCGGTGCAACACCCCGGTGGAGAAGAAGACCCTTACCCAGTGGTTCTTCAGGATCACCGCCTACGCCGAGGAGCTCCTGCGGGACCTGGACGCCCTCGATTGGCCTGAGCACGTGAAGACGATGCAGCGGAACTGGATCGGCCGCTCCGAGGGGGCGAACGTGGTCTTCCGGAGCGAGCGGGGGGACGAGATCACCGTCTTCACCACCCGCCCCGACACCCTCTGGGGGGCCACCTTCATGGTGCTCGCCCCGGAACACCCCCTGGTGGAGGCCCTCACCGCCCCGGAGAAGCGCGCCGAGGTGGAGGAGTACAAGGCGTTCGCGGCCCGCCAGACGGAGGTGGAGCGGCTCTCGGCGGAGCGGGAGAAGACCGGGGTCTTCATCGGGGCATATGCGATAAACCCCGTGAACGGCGAGCGGATCCCCATCTGGATCGCCGACTACGTCCTCATGACCTACGGAACCGGGGCCATCATGGCCGTCCCCGCCCACGACGAGCGTGACTTCCAGTTCGCGTTGAAGTACGGGATCCCGGTGATCCCGGTGATCGCCCCGCCCGGGGGTACGGCGAAGAGCTACGTGCGGCCGGGCACCTACGGGGAGGGCCTCCTGGGGGCGCTGCGGGAGGCGGGCTTCGCGTTCCAGGAGGTGGACGGAGCCCTCCACGTGACCCTGAATGAGGAGGAGAGCGAGCGTTACATCTCCCTGATCCAGCGTCACCTCCGCCCGGGCTCCTGGACCGCGGTGGTGGGAAAGGGCTGGTGCATCGTAACGCCAGATGCGGTTCACAACATCGGCTCCCTGGCCGAGGAGCGGGCGGCCCTGGAGGCACTGCGGAACCTGGATCCCTCCCTCGCTGGCAAGCACACCGTGGCCGAGGTCCTGTGGGACGTGGAATTCTACCGGGACCTCCTCTTCCACGCCGAGTACGGGGAGATGATCAACTCCGGGCCTTTGACCGGGACACGGGGGGATGTGGCGGTGAAGCGCACCATCGAGTGGCTGGAGGAGCGTGGCATCGGGAAAGCCGCGGTGAACTACCGCCTGAGGGACTGGCTCATCTCCCGGCAGCGCTACTGGGGCGCCCCCATCCCCATCGTCTACTGCGACAGGTGCGGCATCGTCCCCGTGCCGGAGGAGGAGCTCCCGGTCCTCCTCCCCGAGGTGGAGCGGATCGGACTCCGAGGCCTCTCGGAGATCCCCGAGTTCGTGAACACCACCTGCCCCAAGTGCGGCGGTCCTGCCCGCAGGGAGACGGACACCATGGACACGTTCGTCGACTCCTCTTGGTACTACCTGCGCTACATCTCCCCCCACGACGACGACAAACCCTTCGATTCCGAGCTCGTGAACAAGTGGCTCCCTGTGGACCTCTACGTGGGCGGGGTGGAGCACGCCATCCTCCATCTCCTCTATTCGCGGTTCATCACCAAGGCCCTGCGGGATCTGGGATATTTGGAGTTCGGGGAGCCGTTCGCGCGGCTCTTCACCCAGGGGATGATCACCTACCCCGCCTACTGGTGCCCCGAGCACCGGTGGATCCCGCCGAAGGAGGTAGGAGAGGGGAGGAGGTGCCCCCGCTGTGGGCGGGAGCTCGAGGTCTCGGTGGTGGCGATGTCGAAGTCCAAGCTTAACGTGGTCTCCCCCGACGAACTCATCGAGAAATACGGTGCCGACACCGAGCGCCTCTACACCCTGTTCATGGGGCCGCCGGAGAAGGAGATCGAGTGGTCGGAGGAGGGCCTCAGGGGGGCCTGGCGGTTCCTGAACCGCTTCTGGGAGCTCCTCACCGAATGGATCCCCCGGGTCGCGGACGCCCCCCGGGAGTTCGACCCCACGGCGCTCCCCGAGGCCGAGAAGGCCTTATGGGCAAAGCTCAACGAGACGATCCACCGGGTGACCCGGGAATTCGAGTCCAAGCGCTTCGGGTTCAACGTGGCCATCGCGGCGATCATGGAGTTCACCAATGCGCTGGAGGACTACCTGGCCCGGGGGGAGCCGAACCCGGCGCTGCTGCGGCGGGCCATCCGCGATCTGACCCTCCTCATCTCCCCGTTCACCCCGTTCATCGCCGAGGAGCTCTGGAGCCGCCTGGGCGAGGACGGGGCCGTGCTGGAACAGGCCTGGCCCACATATGACGAACGGGCCCTGAGGCTCCTGGCGGTGGAGATCCCGGTCCAGATAAACGGGAAGGTGCGCGCCCGGGTGAGGTTGCCCCACGACGTGGCCGGGGACGCCGAGGCCCTGAGGGAAGCGGTCCTCTCCGCGGAGGAGGTCAAGAGGCACCTCGCGGGGAAGGAGATCGTCAAGGTGATCGCCGTCCCCGGGAAGCTCGTCTCCCTCGTGGTCAAGTGACCGGCGATGGGTGATCCGGGATGAGGAGCAGGAACCCCGTTCCCCCTCACACACCGCCCGTCACGAAGAGGGCGGTCTTTTTGGATCGCGATGGGGTGGTGATCAAACAGGTGGAGGGGTACCTCGACGATCCCGAGGAGGTGGAGCTCCTCCCCGGGGTGGCGGCGGCCATCCGGAGCCTTCGGGAGGCCGGGTTCGCGGTGGTGGTGGTGACGAACCAAGCGGGTATCGGCCACGGGCGCCTCACCGAGGGCACCCTGGCGGAGATCCACCGGAGACTCGTGGAGGAGCTTTCCCGGGAGGGCGCGGCCCTGGACGCGATCTACCATTGCCCCCATACCCCGGAGGACCGCTGCCCCTGCAGGAAGCCGGCCCCGGGGATGCTGCTCCGGGCGGCGGAGGAGCTCGGCCTCGACCTCTCCCGCTCCTACATGGTGGGCGACATGACCACCGACATCGAGGCCGGGAGGCGGGCCGGCTGCTTCACGGTGCTGGTGCGCACGGGGTTCGGCGGCGCGGACGGGCGAGCCGACTCTCCGCCGGACGCCGTTTGCGACGACCTCCCCGCCGCCGCCGAGCTCATCCTCCGCAGGGAGCGTGATCGGTGATGGGTGATGGGTCGAGAGAAGGATCGGAGAAATCCCATGGCCCATCAGGCGTCATCCGTCACGCGTCACCCCCGCAAGGCGGTGATCCTCTGTGCCGGCGAGGGCACGAGGCTCCGTCCCCTCACCCACGAGATCCCGAAGCCTCTGGTGCGCGTGGGAGGTAGGCCCCTCCTGGGGTGGAACCTGGAGGTCCTCTCCTCGGCCGGCGTGGAGGAGGCGCTCATCAACCTCCATCACAAACCGGAGAAGATCATCTCTTATGTGGGTGATGGGGCGCGCTTCGGCGTCGCCGTGCACTACTTCTTCGAGGAGGAACTCCTGGGGACCGCGGGGACCTTGGACCGGATGCGGGGGTATCTCGGGGAGAGGTTCCTCGTGGTCTACGGCGATGTGGTCCTCGACGACTTCCCTTTTGCCGAGCTTTTCCGTTTCCACCGGGATAAAGGGGGGATCGGGACCGTGGTGCTCCAGGAGACCGATCGGCCACAGGACTGCGATATAGCGGAGCTCGACCGCGAGGGCCGGATCGTGGCCTGGCACCCCGCCCCCGGTGACTTCAGCCACGGCAAGTGGGGGAACGCCGCGGTATATCTCCTCGAGCCCCGGATCCTCTCCTACCTCCCCCAGGGGGCTCGGTGGGATTTCGTGCGGGACCTCTTCCCCCGCGTCCTCGCCGCGGGGGAGGCCCTGTGGGGGTACATCTCCCCGGTGGAGCTCTTGGATATCGGGACGCCGGAGCGCCTGGAAGCGGCCCGCCGGAGGTACGGGGGATGATCATCACCCGGACCCCCTTCCGCACGAGCTTCCTCGGGGGAGGCACCGACCTCCCCGTGGTCTACCGGGAGATCGGGGGGGCGGTCCTCTCCACCACCATCGACAAGTACATGTACGTGGCGGTGAACAGACGGTTCGAGGAGACGATCCGGGTCGCCTACACCCGCACCGAGATCGTGAAGCGGCCGGAAGAGCTGCGGCACGAGATCGTGCGCGAGGCGCTGAAGAGGGTGGGGATACGCCGCCAGATCGAGGTCGTGACCATCGCCGACGTGCCCGCGGGGACCGGGCTCGGCTCCTCATCAGCCCTCACCGTGGGGCTCCTCAAGGCCCTCTACACCTATCGCGGGGAAGACCCACCCCCGGAGCGCCTCGCCGGTGAAGCGTGCGAGCTGGAGATCGTACGTCTAGGCCACCGTATCGGGAAGCAAGACCAGTACGCCGCGGCCTTCGGGGGCTTCAACTTCATCGAGTTCCATCCGGACGAACGCGTGACGGTGGCCCCGCTGCGATTGGCCGATGATCTCCTCGGGGAATTCTTCGGTCGGGTGAGGCTCTTTTACACCGGACTGAAACGGCGCTCGGGGGAGGTGCTCGCGGAACAGAGCAAGGCGGCCGCGGGAAAACTCGAGCTCTACCGAGCCCTGAAGGAACTCGCCTACGCGGGCCGGGATGCCCTCCTCCGGGGGGAGCTGGACCGGTTCGGAAAACTCCTCCACGAGGGCTGGGAGATAAAGCGCTCCTTCTCGGCGAAGATCTCAAACCGGGTGATCGACGAGCTGTACGACCTGGGAAGGGACGAGGGGGCCCTGGGGGGGAAGGTTTTGGGGGCCGGAGGGGGTGGGTTCATCCTCTTCTTCTGCGCGAGCCCGGAGCACGCCGCGGCCCTGAGCCGGAGGTTCCGGACCCTCGATATCCGGGAGCTCGAGATCGCTTACGAGCCGCGCGGCTCCACGGTGATCTATCGTGGCTGAGCGAGTAAAAGGACGAGGGGCCCGTCGCGGGCCCCTCGTCCCGGAGGTGGGAAAGCGGGCTTTCTTCTAGGGGGCGGGGGCAGGTCTCGATCTTTTCCCCTCACCCGGCGGAGGAAAGTCTAGTCACCCCGGGGGGAAGAGGTCGGGAAGATCTATGGAATTTTTATGGAGAAAAGGGGGGCTAAGCCCCCCTTGCGCCTCCACGGACGTATTGTCCTCGCGCTCAGTCCTCTTCGGCCTCCGCGATGGCGTCGTTCGTCTTCTCCAGGTTGAGCTTCGCCTCGTCGAGCGCTGTCTCCAGTTCCTCCAACGCCCTACCGAGGTCCTCGAGGATCGGCTTTATCTTCTCGATGAGCTCCTTCTTCGTCACGTAAGCCATAGGCCACCTCCCTCAGACGTCGATATTGTAGCAGCGGTCGGTTTCCGGCGGAATAAGTTTACTTCCAACGGGTGAGGATCTCCTCGCGGCGGAAGAGCCTCAACGCGATGTAAAGCGTGACGGCATTGAGAGGGAGGAGGACTCCCACCTCGATCCCCACGAAGATCAGGTTCACCGCGGTGAGACGGGCGGAGTAAACGATCAGCGGGATGAGCGCGGGGAGCACCGCGAGGCTGGAGAACTGATACGCCGCGCGGGTATCCGTGGTCCGGGAGGAGACGATCATCGTCACGAACACCGCGAACAACGCGGTGAACGGGGCCAACGCGAAGATGGAGAGCAGCCACGGCGGGGAGAGCACCCCCGGTGGTATCCCTCCCAGTATGAGGCAAGACGCGATGAGGAAGATCCCGAACGCCGCCCACGAGATGAGGACCCCGGGGATCACCGGGGCCAGGGCCTTCCCCAGGAAGAGTTCCCAGTCCCGGATCGGGGTCGCGAGAACCGGCTCCAGCGTCCCCTGCTCCTTCTCCCCCACAATGGAGTATGCGGCGATGGAAAGGGGAATCACCACGGGGAGGACGAAGAAGTATATCAGGGCCGTGTTCATAAGCACCGCCTGGCCCTGGGGCGGGAGGGACCGTCCCTGCCACACGAGGTACGCGGCGAACCCGACCATGAAAAGGGGGAAGAAGGAGACGCTGAACAACACCATCCTTATACGGACCGCCTCCTCCCATTCCCGCCGCAGGACCGCCTTAACCCTGCGCATCGGTGTCCCCCATGAGCTCGTGATAGACGTCCTCGAGGGTCGTTTCCTCCTCCCGCACCGATACGATCTCGGCCCCGAGCTCCACCAACCGCCGCACGAGGGCGGGGTTATCCCGGTGGGGGTCGCTCACCTCCACGTAGAGCCTCGCCCCCGCGAGCTCGGCCGATTTGACCACCGGGAGGCGGAGCTCCGCGTCGATCCCCGGGCGGGGGTTCGCGAGTTCGATCACCACCCGGGTCCCGAAGAGGCGGCGCTTCAGCTCCTCGGGCGTCCCCTGGGCGATGAGCCGCGTACGCAGGAGCAGGATCCGGTCGCAGAGGCGCTCCGCCTCCGGGAGGTTGTGCGTGCAGAGGAGCACGGCCCTCCGTTCGCCCTTGAGCCCGGCGATGAACTCCCGCACCGACCTCGCGCTCTCCGGATCGAGGCCCGCGGTGGGCTCATCCAGGAGGAGGACCCGCGGCTCGTGCAGGAGCGCCCGGGCCAGGGCGAGCTTCTGCCGCATTCCTTTTGAATAGGTGGCAACGGGCTCGTCCCTCCTCTCCCATAGCCCGAAGAACCGCAGGTACTTCTCGATCCGGTCCCGGGCATCCTGGATCCCATAGAGCTCGGCGAAGAAGCGGAGGTTCTGCCGGGCGGAGAGGCGCCTGTAGAGGCCCGGGGTCTCGGTGAGGATCCCCACGATGGCCCGGATCGCCTCGGGCTCCGCGTGGACCTCATGTCCCCCCACCCACGCCCTCCCCGAGGTGGGGGATATGAGGCAGGCGAGCATCCGCACCGTGGTGGTCTTCCCCGCCCCGTTCGGGCCCAACAGGGCAACGATCTCCCCCTCCCTCACCTCGAAGGTGAGCCCCTCCACCGCCACCCGGTCCCCGAATCTCCGCGTCAATCCCTCCACCCTTATCATCCCCGTCCCCTGTCCCCGATTATGCTACACCGACCGTATCGGCCGTCGATCCGAAATACGTCCCCCAAGGTCTCACCGGCCGGACAGGGACCCTGCCTCCCACGCTGGCGCGCGATCCCGGTATGATCCACCCGCGTTCCGGGGATGGGGGCTACACCAAGATGGTCCCGTCCTCGGCGCTTTTGCCCGGGATGCGGCACAACGGGGGACCCCGGGAGGGACCTAGGGGGTCATCAGGGCCTCCGGGCCCAGGAACCGCACGGGGCGGAGGCGTTCCCCGTCGAAGGAGCAGACCAGGGCGTAGGCCTCCACCCCCTTCCGCAGAACCTCCCAAAACGTCGCGGCGAACGCGGGGTCGGTGGCGGCGTTGGGGCCGAAGCGGCGGGCATCGGGCCGCTGGACCACGAAGAGGACCGCCGCCCGGTCCCCATCGTCCACGGCCCCGGCGAGCTCGCGGAGATGGCGACGGCCACGGACGGTGGGGGCGTCGGGGAAGAGGGCCACCCCCTCCTCCACCAAGGTCACCGACTTGACCTCCAGGAAGAGCCGCTCGGCCCCGCGCACGAGGAGGAAATCCGAGCGCCCGCCCCCGAGCCTGGGCTCCACGGACGCGATCCTCCATCCCGCGAAAGGGGGAAGGGCTCCGGACGCCAACGCTTCGGGGACAAACCTGTTGGGGAGCGTCGCATCCAGTGAGACGAGCATCCCCCCGAGGTCGGCCCCGATCGCGGTCCAGCGGGTCCTCCGCTTCCCCTCCGGGGCCTTCCTCAGCAGGATCCTCCTTCCCGGCGTGAGGATCTCGCGGAGGCGGCCCGGATTGGGCAGGTGGGCCAGCTCCCTCCGGCCGTCCACCTCCGCCCACACCGCGAACCTGTTCGGTCGCGAGATGAACCTCCCCCAGACGACCTCCCCGGTACACATCCCGGTCAGGACTTTATCCGCCCGGGCGGGGATTACAATTACGTCGCGATGCCCCGGGAGGCGTTCATCGACGAGGAGGTCCGGGTGGACGCGGTGGAGTTCGGCCTCCCCAAGAGCTTCATCTGGCGCGGCCGGAGATTCGAGGTGGTGGAGGTCCTCTCGTCCAGGAGACAATTGGATTTCAAGAGGGCGTGGTGGCGCCGACGCCATCGGGACTATTTCCGCGTGCGCACCGAGGGGGGACGTGTGTTCGAGCTCTACCACCACCGTGGCCCGGGCCGCCGCTATTGGGTCCTCCTCCGGGAGCTCCCGCCATCGGGGACACCCGGAGACCGGGGAGGGGCGTCAACCTCCCCGTTTGGCCCGGTATAGGTCGCGATCGGCCTGCCTGAGGAGTTCCTCGGGGGGCAGCGGATCCCCCGGCTTCCATACGGCCACGCCGAGGCTGATCCCGAACCCCAGGGGGCTAAGCCCCTTCTCCTCGGCCCACCGCGTCACGGCCTCCTTGACACGCCGGGCGACCTCCCGGGCCTTGCCGTCCGTCTCGGGGAAGAGGAGGACGAACTCGTCTCCTCCGTAGCGGAATATCAGGTCCGATTCCCGCACCGTCTCCCGCAACAGTCGCGCTACGCCCCGCAACACCTCGTCCCCGAAGGGATGGCCGAAGCGATCGTTGACCAACTTGAAGTTATCGAGGTCCGTCACCAGGACCGCCAACGAATGGCCCTCTCGCCCCGCCTTTCGGATCTCCCGGTCCAGCACCTCCATCAGATAGCCGCGGTTGTAGAGGCCCGTGAGGGCATCGCGGATGGCGCGCTCCCTCAGCTCCTGTTCCAGCCGGACCCGGCGGATCTCCTCGCTCACGTGGCCGGCCAGGATCTCCGCGAGCTTCACGTCGTCCTCCCCGAACGCGTCCGGTTCGAACGAGGCAGCCTGGAAAACCCCAATATCCCCGATGGGAACAGATATGGCGCTCTTGAGTCTGGAATCCACCGGCCTGGCCCCCGGGAGGTCCACTATATTCCCCCAGAAGCTCCGCCCCTCTTCGAGCGTCCGCCACACGAGCCCCTGGCCCCGGGGGAACGGCCTGGGACGGACGTCGCCCACGGTGTACACCGGGAGTATGCGATCCCCCTCCACCAACCCGATATTGCACACCGAGAAGCCGAGGATGCCCCGCGCCCCCTCCACGGCGGCCCTACAGACCTCCTCCACGGTGCGGCACCGCTGGAGGTCCCACACGGCCCTGTGCAGGGCGGCGAGCTTCTCCACGTAAGCCCTGAGCTTCTCCTCCACCCGCACCCTCTCGGTGATGTCCAGGATCGAGACGAG
>JAJRVI010000134.1 GCA_024277405.1 Fidelibacterota bacterium | reverse complement strand
GAGATGCCAGGCATTGGCCCCGTCGACCTTGGCCGCGTCGTAATACTGCCGATCGATGTTCTGGAGCCCGGCCAGGAGGATGATGGCCTGATAACCCACATATTGCCACACCCCGATCACGATCAACAGGGGGATCGAATACCGGGGCTCGTTAAGCCAATTCACCGGGGCCAACCGGATGTGGAGCCCCACCGCCCTGAAGAGATCATCTAATAACTTTATAAAATAATTGAGCAAACCGTAATCGCGGTTGTATATCCACTGCCAAACGACCGTGGCCGCTACCATGGGGGTTATGTAGGGGATGAAAAACGCCACGCGAGCGATCACCCGCCCCCTGATCCTTGAATTCAGGAGCACCGCCACCCCGATGGCAAGGAGCAGCGTCAGCGGAACCGAACCGACCACGTAGTAAGCTGTATTCCTCAGAGCCAACCAGAACTTGTGATCCCCGATGAGTTTCAGGTAATTCCCGAAGCCCACGAAGGTCTTCGGTCCCACCACGGGCCACCGGTAGAGGCTTATCTGGAACGCCCTCACCACCGGGTAAAAGGTGAAAACTCCTAGGATGACAAAGGCCGGCAGGAGGTACAGATAAGCCTCCAAGCTCGTGAGCACGCGTCTTCGGAGGTAACGGCTCCTTATGTGCATCTCCTTATTTATTAAAAAGGGCGGGGCCGTGTCCGGCCCCGCCCGGCTCCGGGTTTACTTGAGGTATTCCTCCTCGATGGTCTCGTCGGCCCACTTCAACGCCTCTTCGGGCGTCATGTCGCCGAGGAGCACCGCCTCGAGCATGTCGCCGATCACGCCGCGGATGGAGTACCACTTGGGATGGTTGGGATACGTGAAGCCATGGAAGGCCTGCTCGGTCACCGCGACCCGTTCGGGGTGCTCCGCCATGTAAGCCTTCCACTCCTCGGAGGTGATGGCGCTCTTGCGGAAGGGGATGTAGCCGGTCCCCTTGGCCCAAGCCATATGGGCTTCGGGGGAGAGGAGGTAGAGGATGTACTTGAGCGCGGCTTCGCGCTGCTCGGGGGTAGTGTTCATGGTGAAGATGCCCAAGTCAGTGCCCATGTAGATGGAATCGTTGTTGACCGGGCCTCTAGGGAGGACGGCGGTGTTCCAGTTGACCTTCCCCTCGGCGGCCCGGGCGACATAGGGGATCCCCGCTACCGAGCCGATGTACATCGCGATCTTCCCCGAGCCGAACGGTCCGGAGAGGTAACCGGACTGATAAAGGCTAGTGGCCTTGAGCTCCAGGAGGAAGTTGAGCGCCGCGATGCCAGCGTCAGAGTAGAGCACGGAGTCCTTCATGTCGTCAGAGAGGAACTTGCCCCCCGCTTGCCAGTGGAAGGTGGTGAACATCTCGGGGTAGGGACGCAGGCCGAACCCGTACCGGTCCGGGGTCCCGTCGCCGTCCTCGTCCACCGTCAGGGCTTTGGCCATCGCCAGGAGCTCCTCCCACGTGGTGGGCGGCTCGGGGACGAGATCCGTGTTGTAGAAGAGGATCAGCGTGGACTTGTTGAAGGGGATGGTGAGGAGCTTTCCGTCGAAATAGCAGGCCGCGAGGAGTTTCTCGGGGATGTCGTTAAGGATCTCTTCGGGGATCAGGCCATCGAGAGGCATGAGCGCTTCTTTGTAAGCCGAGGCCACCCAATCGGCGTAGAACTGGGCCATGGTGGGAGGCTGCATCGCAGCGGCGGCAGCGATTAGCTTGGTGTTGAGATCTCCGTAACCACCTTGCCCCACGAGCTTCACCACGATATCGGGGTTCTGCTCCATGAACTTCGCCGTGATCGCCTCGAGGGTTTCCAAGTGGCCACCCCGCATCGCGTGCCAGAACTCAACCTCCACTTTGCCGAGGGCCAAAACCCCTACACACAATACCGCGAACGCCACGAGTACCTTGCGCATACTTCACCTCCTCATAGATTTTGTCGATCGCTCCGTTCGTCCCGCTAGCTTCTCACCCCCTTATTTGAGCCCGGTACGGGCCACTCCTTGGATGAACTGCCGCTGGGCCACGAGGAATAGAAGGATGATGGGCATCATGGCGAAGGTGGCAGCGGCGGTGAGCAAGTGATAGTCGGTCCCTGCCTCGCCCACGAAATAGTAGAGGCCCACCGGCAACGTCCGCATCTCCTCACGGCTCGTCATGATGAGCACCCACAGGAAGGCGTTCCAACTCCCGATGAACCGGAACAGGAATAGGGTGACAAGCGCAGGTTTGGAGAGCGGCACCACGAACTGCCACAGGAAGCGAAACCGTGAACACCCATCGATCTGGGCGGAATCCCAAAGTTCGTCGGGAATAGAGCGGAAAAATTGCCGCAACAGGAATATCCCGAAGACGTTGGCGACCCAGGGAACGATCAGGGCCTGATAGGTGTCGTACCAACCGAGTCGGATGATGGTAAGGTAGTTGGGGACAAGCAGCATTTGCCCTGGAATCATCATGGTGCCGATGAGGAGGTAGAAGAGCACGTTCTTTCCGAAGAAATCCATCTTGGCGAATGCATAAGCGGCTAAAATGGAGGTGATAACCCCCCCTATGGCTGTTGTGAGGGCGATGAACACGGAGTTTATGAAATAACGTCCGAACGGGGCGGCGTTCCACGCCTCGACGTAGTTCTGCCAACGGAAATGCGACGGGATCCACACGGGAGGAAACGCCTGGGCCTCGCCGGGCGTCTTAAAGGACGTGGTAATGGTCCAAAAAAACGGCAATAACATGACGGCCATTACGGTGAAGAGAAGGATATAGAGCGGAAACCTCTTGAGCTCGTCTTTTGCGATGCGGAAAAAACGGGGAAACCCAACCCCCTGAGGGGTCTTCGGCTCGATCGTCTGTATCCGACCTCGTATCACTCCTGAAAGGTTCCTCACTGTGGATGTCTTCTTGTAACAAATACTATATCGAGAATGACGTTCCCGCTCAACTACCGAAAGTCTCCTACGCTGGGCCACAAACGGGCAGCCACGTCATCCCCCGACTGTTCAGGTCCCGCTCGGACCTATCCTTCATGCGCGTTCCCGTCCCGCGCAATCGTCCCCTGGACGTCCGGAAGTGTTTCCAGCGGCCGCCACGGTAGTGTCCCGGGAAGTGTGTCTCTCCCGGAGGCATGGTAGCCTTCCCACAAAAACGGGGACAGAAAGGAGGGAAGGCCACCATGCGGGAAAAGCCCCGCGGGCAAATGCTAGAAGAGTT
>JAJRVI010000133.1 GCA_024277405.1 Fidelibacterota bacterium | reverse complement strand
GGGGCGCACTGTGGCCGTCTTGGGTACGGGGCTCGGGCGGCCGTATCCCGCTGGGGCCGCCGCCCTGATGGAGGAGATCGCCGCCCGCGGGGCGGTGCTCGCGGAGTTCCCCTGGGAACGGGAGGGATCGAAGTGGACCTTTCCACGGCGCAATCGCATCATCGCCGGGCTCGCTCGGGCCGTGATCGTGGTGGAAGCGCCCGAGCGTTCCGGGGCCCTCATTACCGCGGAGCTCGCCTTGGAACAGGGAAAGGATGTCCTCGCCGTCCCCGGGCCCGTGACCTCGGAGGTCTCCCGGGGGACCAACCGGCTCATCCAGGAAGGGGCGAAATTGGTTATGGACGTGGAGGACGTGCTCGAGGAATTTCCCGACCTCAGGGGCTCACCGAGCGGAGGGGGAGGGCCCGAGATGGAGTTGGGGGACGAGGCGCGCCTCGTCTACGATGCCCTGGCCGGGGAGCCCCTGAACGCCGAGGAGATCGCCGGGAAGACGGGTTTGCCCTACGCGCTCGTGACGAAGGTCCTCCTCGAGCTCTCGTTGGCGGGCCTCGTGCGGGAATGCCCGGGGGGTCGTTACCTCAGGACGAGATCGCGGTAGGGGATCGACGTGGGAAAGGCCCTCACGAGCTCCGCGGTCATCGCCATCCTCATCGCCGCGGGCTTCCTTTCCCGTCGCCTCGGCATCCTCAGATCCGGGGATGAGCGGGTTTTGAACGGCTACGTTTACCACTTCGCTCTGCCTGCGTATTTCCTCCTCGGGCTCGCCGACACAGCCCTCGACGCGGACCTCTCGCGCTTCCTCGTGGTAGGGGTGGCCCCTATCGCCGTCTTCATTTCGGCGCTGTGGCTGATACGATTGGCTTTCCGATTGCGTCGCGATCCCTTCTACCTCATCGCGGTGGCCAGCGTCTTCGGGAGTCTCGCCTTCTTCGGCCTCCCGTTCGTCGAGCTGGTTTTGGGTCGGGAAGAGCCGGTTGGGCTCGCGGTGGCGTTGATCGCGGCGGTCTCCCCGATCACGGTGGGCATGGTTCTCGTCCTCCTCGAGCTATACGGGTTGGAAGGTATATCGGTGGGGAAGGCTGTTTGGGACGTGATGAGGAAATTCTCCCGCAATCCCCTCATCGTCTCCCTCGCGCTCGGGATCGCGTTGTCCCTTTTCGGATTTAGGATCCCCTTTTTCGCGCGGAGGACCCTCGAACTCCTGGGAGATACGGCGGCCCCGATGGCCCTCTTCTCCCTGGGCGTTTTCCTCTACGGGAGAAGGCACCGGGGGATCCTGGCGGCAGCGGGGCTCGCCTCGATCCGGCTTGTCTTGCTCCCGGCTATCACCCTAGGGTTCGCGTGGCTGCTGGGTATCAGGGGACTGGAGCGCGAGGTGGCGGTGCTTATGAACGGGACGCCAATGGCGGTGAACATGATCGTATTGAGCGCGCGCTATCGGTTCTTCGAGGAGGAGATCGCCACCATGATCCTGGTGTCGACCGTGGGGGCTATCATTACCATGAACCTCTGGTCCCTCCTCCTTTGAGGTCGCGGGCCCGCTCCCGGTCGTGGTAGACTCCTATCCGAAGGAGGGCCGCATGAGGTACGTGGCGATGTCCCTTCTCGTCCTAGTGTTGTGGGCCACGGTGGGGTTGAGCGATGCCCCGTTCCCGATTTACGTCACCGTGGTGATGCACACCGAGGACCCGCCCACGAACCCGGATTTCACCCGGGACCGGGAGACCTATCTTTCGTGGCGGAACGCGTTGGTGGAGTTCGCCGAGCTCCTGCACGAATACGGTGCGGCGTTCGATTACCAGTGCGAATGGACCTTTCCCGCCGCGGCCGCGCTGTTCGATGAGGGCGATGTCACCGCGAACACCGGCGGGATGAACGTCCTGCGCTACCTCCACGATGTGCTCGGGGTCTCCATCGACCCCCATGCCCACGAACGCATCTACAACTACGCCGACGTGGCCGAGCTCATCCGTAGAACCGGGGTGGAGCCGTCCCCGGTGGTTGGGGGCTTCCTTTACTGGCCCCCGGATAACCGCCAGAACTGGGAGCGGTTCCGGGAGCCCCTGCGGGGACGGATGTTCCCCGGGGCCACCTGGACGGGGCGGATCCTGTGGGGGGCGGGGACCGCGGGACACAAGGGCCCGGACCTCTTCGCCTCCGGGATTTGGCGCCCCAAGGACCGCTACCACTTCATCTCCCACGATCCCGAGAGCCCCCTGATCTACGTTGGCTCCTACCGGCGTACCACGATGCAGGCGGGGGGCCTGTTCGAGCTGGTGGACCTCGCCCAGCGGGGCGAACTGGACCCGGAGGGGATGTACACCGTGGGGATCTTCGTGGCCCACGGGGTGGTGGTGCGGGGAGGAGAGGAGTTCAGGGAGCGGTTCGCGGGGCGGGTCCTTGAGCCCATAAGGGAACTGGAGCGAAAGGGCCTCGTTCGCTGGGCCACCCTCACGGAGATCGCCCGGATCTGGGTCGAGGAGTACGGGGAGCGGCCCACCATCTACATCCCCGCGGACCAGCGGGAGCTCATCCGCTCCCTCTTCCCCGGGGATTGAGGAGGTGACGCGGTGAGGATCTGTCTCGTGGCGTTTCTGATGGCGGCGGTTTCCATCGGGGGACTCGCGATCACCGAGCTCCACGACGTCGTTTACCGCACGGTGGATGGGGTATCCCTCGCGCTGGACATCTATATCCCGGACGGGCCCGGTCCCCACCCGGCGATCCTGTTCGCCCACGGGGGCGCCTGGCACACGGGGGACAAGCGGAGGCTCGCGCCCCTGGCCCGGTTCTTCGCGGGGCGGGGGTACGTGGGGTTCTCGGTGAACTACCGCCTGGCCCCGGCGTTCACCTATCCCGCGCCTTTGGAGGACCTCAGGTGCGCGGTGAAGTGGATCCGGGCCCACGCCGCGGACTACGGGGTGGACCCCGGGCGAATAGCGGCGGTGGGCACCTCGGCCGGGGGGCACCTGGTGGCGCTCCTCGGGGCGACGCCGGAGACGCTCGGGGCGTGCGGCGATCCCAACGTCCCTTCGCGGGTCCAGGCGGTGATCGCCCTGTTCGGCCCCATGGACCTCCTTTCGGCGGTGGGCTCCCCGGCGGAGGCGGCGGTGGAGAGCTTTCTCGGGGCCTCGGCGCGGGATGCCCCCGATCTCTGGCGGGAGGCTTCTCCTGTCACCTGGGCCAGCGCCGACGATCCCCCGTTCCTCCTCATCCACGGCCGCGACGACCGCGTGGTCTCTTATGAGGAATCGGTGCGGATGGCCGATGCCCTGCGCCGGGCCGGGGCGGAGGTGGAGTTACTCCTCATCCCCGGGGCGGGCCACGGCTTCATAAACCGGCCCAATACCCCGGCGGCGCGCCGGGCCATCGACGCCATGGTCCGGTTCCTGGCCGACCATTTCTCGCGTTCTTAATCCAGGAGCTGGAGCCGGAGGTAGATGAGGACCTCGCCGTCGGGGGTGGATTTGGGGACGATGAGGCGCTTCTCCCCGCCGGGGAGGTTGCTCAGGCGCCACGGGAGCCAGAGTCCGAAGAACCCGCCCAAGAGGTCGTGTTGGTCGTTCACGTCGGGGTTGTCCTCGTCCCATACCATGACCTCGACGTACAGGAACGGTCTAACCTCCCCCTCGAAGAGGACCACCGAGAGGACCTTCTCGTCCCCATCGCCCATGGAGTAGTGGCCCGATGCGGGTACCCGTGCGAGGCGCTGGAGCGGGGCACCGGAGGGACCGAAGCCCAACATGGTTCGGGCCTGGATGAAGACCTCGCCCTTCAGGATGTCCCCGTTCTCCACGGTCTTTATTCCCTCGAGCCGAACCCTGGCCCGCAGCCCCGCGGGGAGGGTTACCCGGCGGATGGAGTAGCGGAACGTGACCTTCGCCGGTGTCTCGCCCTCCAGGTAGTACGTTTCGCTCACTTGGGCGGTGTAGGTCTTGGTCCCTGAGGCCCACGCCTCGGGGGAAAAGACCCGGATGTGCGGGGTGAAATCGATGAAGGGGGCCTCGCGCACTTCGTAGGGCCCGCTGCTCGGTTCCTCCTGCTTCCGCCCCGGGAGACCAGGAGGGATGGGGAGGGCGATCCGCCCGCGCAGTTCCTCCTCGAGCTCCTCCAGGGCCTCGGCGGCGAAGGAGTGGGACCAGTCGTACTTGTAGTTGCCCAGGAACTGGATGGCGATCCCGAGGCGAGGTCCCATCTCGGCGGCGGGGAGGGCGAACAGGGGGATCCCCTCAGTCTCCTGTACGAGCTCGGCGCCCTCGTCGGCGATGGTGTACCAGCCCGCTGCCGGCCAAGCGAGCTTTTGGTAGGTATTCCCCGAAGCCACCACGGAGACGAACCCGATGGGATTCCCCTTGAACCGGGGCCACTCCACGAGGTTCCCCTGGAACTCGATCCGCTCCAGTGTCACCACTACCCACGCTTCCTCGGCCATAAGAGCGACCGCCGAAAGGGAAAGGAGGAAGATCGCGGCCAATGCCCGCATATCCACCACCTCGTCCCTAGTTACACCCAGACCGCGGGTAACGTTTCCGGGAACTTTTCCGGATAGCGAACCGAGTTATCAGCTCGAATTACGACAAGCTACAGTTCGTCTTCACCGGCGCTGGTCGGCAGGCACGGGGGCGTACAGCCGTAATCCGGTTCGGAAAGGGGGCCGAACCCGTGTCGGTTCCGGGCCTGGACGCGGTACCAGTACTTGGCGCCGAAGCGCACGTTCTCATCGGCGACGGGGGGTCCTTTCACCCTGTCCGCCACCACGGTGCGGTAAGTCCCATCGCGGGCGCGATCCCGGTAAACCACATAGCCGGTGGCCCCGGGCACGGGCTCCCAAGTGATGAGGATGAAATCCCGGTATTCCCCGTCGCTGGCGCGGACGTCCGTGGGGGCCGGGGGTTTCCCAGCGTAGCCCCTGACGGGGGCGGATTCGGGACCGCAACCCGCGGCGTTGCACGCCCGCACTCTGTACCAATACCACTTCCCGGTGTTCGCCGAGCCCACATCGTCGTAATACGAGGTGTAAGGGGTCTCGCCGAGATAGGTGTAGGTCCCCGCTTCGTCCTCGGCCCGGAAGAGCCGGTAGTTATCGGCTTCCTCCACCGGGTCCCATGAAAGCTCGATCGAAGTCGGATGCGTCCCCGTGGACGCATCGACGGTCGGGGCCGACGTGGGGGGTGTAGGGGGAACGGGCTCCACCAGGTCACAGCCCGCGATGACGACGCAAAAGATCACGAACAGCACCCACGCCCACCTGTTTTTCCTCTCCATTTACACCTCCGTAAGGGCTCTTGTCGCCGGTTCCCATCATAGGGCCGAGGGTCACAGGAGGACAAGCATCAGAGGTGTCCGGAGAGGCCGAGGAGCACGAGCCAGAGGGTCCCGGCGGAGAGGAGGGTGGAGATGAAGAGGGCCGCGGCGGCGAGGTCCGGGCGCCGGTCGAACCGGGAGGCGAGGAGATAGGCGTTCACCGCGCTGGGGACGCTCCCCTCCAGGATCAGCGCCCCCCGCAGGACTCCCGAGAGCCCCATGATGGCCGCGAGGCCCCAGGCGAGCCCGCTCCCCAAGACGAGCCGCGCTATCGCGAGCCTCGTGGCACCCGCGGCGATCCTCCGCAGGGACACCTGAGCGAGTTGCAACCCCACCAGCACCAGCAAGAAGGGGATGGCCCCCTCCTTGAGCGCCCCCGTGGTGCGAGCAATCCAGGTGGGGAACGTGGGCAGCTCCCGGGCGATCAAGGCCGCAACCACGGCGTAAATCCAGGGGGTCCTGAAGATGCCCCTGATCGCGTCCAGGGGACGCCCGAATCCTCCCGCGGCGATCCCCACCCCTAGGGTCGCGAGGTAAAGGGTGTTCACCGCGAGGAATACCGCCCCCACCTCCAGGGCCCTCTCCCCGAAGGAGAAGAGGAGGAGGGGAAATCCCAGGTTGCCGCAGTTCCCGAAGGTGAGGACCAACGAGGCCGCGGCCCGGGCGTCGCGATCTCCAGGGAAGAGGACGCGCCCCACGGGGATGGAGATGAGGTACATCCCGAGGTAATGGGCGGAGACGAAGGCGGTCACTACCCCCATCTCATTCCAAGAGAGGGTCGCGGTGCGCAGCGACTCGAAGATGAGCGCCGGGGAGAGAACCCAGAACCCCAGGGCCGCGAAGGACTTCGGGTCCAGGCGCAGGAGCTTCCCCGCCCCGTACCCCACCCCCACGAGGAGGAAGATCGGGACCAGTACCGCGCCGAACACGGGCTAGCTTAAAGGCTTAAGGCGCGTCGGGCCAAAGAAAGGAGCGCATCGGACGATGGTCTCGGGAAACACTCGAGGATCAAGCCCCCCTGGTACTCGATCCCTTCTAAGGCTTCAAAAACCTTATCAAATGGGATGTGGCCCGCCCCGGGAACCCAGCGGTTGGAGTCGGCCAAATGCACGTGGAAGAGTTTCTCCCCCGCCGCCTTGATGGAGGCGGCGAGGTCCGGCTCCTCGATGTTGGCGTGGAAGGTGTCGAACAGGATCCCCAGGTTATCGGCGCCCACCTCCTCGATGAGCTCCAGGGCCTCGGCCACGGTGTTTATGAGCCTCGTCTCGTAGCGGTTCAGGGGCTCGAAGGCGAGCTTCACCCCGGGATCGTGGGCGACGCATTCGCGGAGGGACTCCACCAGAAGCGCCCGATCCCCGTCGGCCCCGCGCAAAAGGCCCACGATCACCACCGCGTCGAAGGGTTTGGCGAACTCCATATGGGCCACGATGCGTGCCACGGCACGTTCCCGGATGAGATCGTCGGATGAGGAAAGGGAGAGCCCCTCCTTTCCCGCGGCCTGGCCGGTGGTGATGGAGACGAGCCGAAGGCCTGTTTCTTTTAGGGCCTGCGCCACCGACTCCCGATCGACCCTCGTAGGGTTGGTTATGGCCAGTTCTGCGGCGGTAAAACCCGCCTTCGCTATCTCCCTCAAGCCCTCCCGCCACCGCTCCGGCGGGAACGGCGAGAAGGGCGTCGGATCCTGTAACGGCACGATGATCCC
>JAJRVI010000132.1 GCA_024277405.1 Fidelibacterota bacterium | reverse complement strand
CCTTTTCCGCAAGGCCAAAGTGGGGGATGTGGTGGAGTTCGGGATCCCCATGGAGGAACTCGGGGTCGAGCCCGGGAAGACCATCGGGTTCGTGCTGGCGCTGGAGCGGCCCGGGGAGCTCTTGGGGAAGGCCCCGTCGCGGCCGGTGGTGGCCCTCATCCCCACCCTCATCAAGGGGACGCTCCTCTTCGAGATGGAGGATCCCCGGGGGGACGATTTCGGTCCAGGCTCCTATGTGTACTCCCTGAACAAGGTCTTCGCCCCCGAGGGGATCTTCGACCTCGTGCGCTACGCCGTCTACGACGCGGGCGATTCCTGGCAATTCGCCCTGGACTTCGCCGCCCTGCCCAACCCCTGGAACGGCCCCCACGGCTTCTCCCACCCCCTGGTCCTCCTCTTCCTGGACGTGGAGGATGGCGGTAGCGTCGAGCTCCACCCCGAGGCCGAGGCGGCCAAGGTGTCCTTCGATCCCGAACACCCTTGGGATGTATTCATCCGCGTGGCCGGGTGGCCCGCGTACGGGCGGCACCTCTGGACCGTGGAGACGGGGCCCGAGCTCATTTCGGTGACATCGGATCCCAAACGGGGCCGGATCATCGTCACCGTGCCGAAATCCGTCCTTCCCGAGGTACGCGGCTTTCACTATGTACTGGTGGCCTCCCAGGACGGCTACGCCAAGGACTACGTGCGCCCCATCGCGGCCCAGCCCGGCGAGTGGGTGGGCGGGGGCTGTCCCGATCCCCAATGGGCTCCACAGATCTACGATTACCTCGCCCCCACCGTGGAGGAGCAAAAAGAGATGCTGTCGGGCTATGTCCCCGGCGAGCACTACGCCGTCCTCCTCCCGGTGGAGGTGAGATGAGGAGGTGATGTGCAGGGGAGCAGGAAACTGTGGGTTAAGGGGCCAAACAACTCGAGGACGAAGGAGGGACGTATGCGCAAGTATCTCTTGGCGGTATTGGGAGTGATAGCGTTGGGGGCTTTGGCCACCGCGGCCGAGCCGGGGAAGATCCTCATCTGGTGCGACGACACCCGGGCACCGGTGTTCGAGGAGGCGGCCAAGGCCTACACCGAGGCCACCGGGATCACCGTGGATGTGGTAGAGGTCCCCTTCGGGGAGATCAGGGGGCAGTTCATCACCGCGGCGCCGGCGGGCGAGGGCCCAGATCTCATCATCGGCCCCCATGACTGGGTAGGGGAGCTCGCCGCCAGCGGGGTCCTCGCGGAGATCCGGCTCCCGGAGGACCTCAAGGCCGCCCTGGACGCGGTCTCCATCGAGGCCCTGACGTATCAGGGCAAGCTCTACGGGATCCCCTACGCCCGTGAGGGCATCGGCCTCGTCTACAACAAGGCCCTGGTCCCGGAGCCTCCCGCCACCTGGGAAGAGCTCCTCTCTTTGGCGCGGAAGCTGACGGATCCCACCGCACCGCAGTATGGGTTCGTCGTTCAAAACCCCGACCCCTACCACGCGTTCCCCTTCATCTCCGCCCTGGGCGGTTACATCTTCGGGAAGACCCCCGAGGGCGCCCTGGAGCCCTGTGACGTGGGGCTCGATAACCCCGGGGCGGTGGCCGGGATGGAGCTCCTGGACGCCCTGTTCGAGGAGGGCCTCCTGCCGGCCGGACTGGACTGGAACACCTGGACGGGGCTCTTCTCCGAGGGCAGGATCGCCATGGTGGTGACCGGCCCCTGGGCGATCCGCATCGCCAAGGACGCCGGCATAGAGGTGGGCGTCGCCCCCATCCCGAGCCTTCCGGCCCCCGAGACCCCCTGGCCGCCCGAAGGGACCGATCTCCCCGTCATCCCCGATCCGGCCCATCCGAACCACTTCCTCCCCCGGCCCTTCGTGGGGGTACAGGGGGTGATGATCTCCGCCTACTCCCCCAACCTCCCGCTCGTGGAGGACTTCCTCTACAACTACGTGTTCACCAAGGAGATCATGCTCTTCCTCTACAAGCTCGATCCCCGGATCCCCACCTTCCTCCCCGCGTACGAGGAGGTGGCCGCCGATCCGATCGTCAAGGGCTTCGCCGAATCCATAAAGAACGGGATCCCCATGCCCAACATCCCCGAGATGTCCGCCGTCTGGGGCGCGTGGTACGACGCCATGGCCCTGATCGGGAACCAGGAGCTCGAGCCGGCGGATGCCCTCCATCAAGCCGCGGAGAACATCCGCGAGACGTTGGGTTGTAAGTGAGAACCCGGGGGCGGGGCTCAAGCCCCGCCCCCTTGTGCCCGTTGCGAACTTCACTTAGTGGCAGAGGCAACGTGCTGGTGAGGATCCTGTCGAAGATCGTCCTCCTCGGGCTCTTCGATGCCCTGGCCGTATATTGGTGCGTGCTCTTCCTGTGGGCGGGGAACTGGGCCTTCCTCGCGGTGACGGCCGGCGGAACCCTCCTCCTCAACTGGCTCGTCCTCTCGGCACGCGGGTATCCCCTGCGCTACCTGTTCCCGGGCCTCTTCTTCCTCGGCCTCATGGTGGTCTATCCGGCGGGATACACCTTCTACATCTCCTTCACGAACTACTCCACCGGACACATCCTCTCCAAAGAGGAAGCGATACGGTTGATCCTCCAGCGGACCTACAGCCCCTCGCCACCGATATCCTTCCGGTTCTGGGCCTTCGGGGAAGGGGGGGAACTCTACGCCCTCGTCCTCCGCAACGAGGGCCAAACCTACTTCCTCTCACCCCAAGGGGAACTCTCCCCCCTGGAAGACCACGAGCTCGTCGACCGCGACGGCGATGGGGTGCCGGACGAGCTCGACGGACGCCCTCGCCTCACGCGGCGCGAGTTGTTTCAGCATATAAAACTGCTGCAGACCATCCGCGTTCCCTACGAGGAGGGATGGCTCAGGATGGCCACCATGACCGAATTCCGCCTCTATCTCCCTCGGTACCGATACGATCCCGGGAGGGACATCCTCGTCGACCGGGAGACCGGCAAGATATACCGCGCGGTGGAGGGGAGGTTCGTGGCCGACGACGGCGAGGGGATAGATCCCGGCTGGGTCACGTTCGTGGGGCTGCGCAACTACATCCGCTTCTTCTTCGATCCGCGCTATCATAAGGCCTTCGGCCGGGTATTCCTCTGGACGGTGGAGTTCGCCGTCCTCACCGTGGGCCTGAGCTTCGCCCTGGGGCTCGCGCTCGCGATCCTCCTGAACGACCGCAAGCTGCGACTGCGTAAGCTGTACCGCTCGCTCCTCATCGTCCCCTATGCCATCCCGGCCTTCATTTCCATCCTCATCTGGAGGGGGTTCTTCAACACCCATGTGGGGCTGTTCAACCAGGTGTTGGGCGATTGGTTCGGGATCAGGGTGCCCTGGCTCACCGATCCCTTCTGGGCGAAGTTCTCGATCCTCTTCGTCAACGTCTGGCTCACCTACCCATACATGATGCTCATCTCCCTGGGGGCGTTGCAGTCGATCCCCGGGGAGCTGTACGAGGCGGCCGCCATCGACGGAGCCGGCCCCTGGCAGCGATTCGCCAAGGTCACCTTCCCGCTCCTCATGGTCTCCCTCGCCCCGATGCTCATCGGCTCCTTCGCCTACACCTTCAACAACTTCACCCTGATCTGGCTCCTGACGGGGGGCGATCCGGTGGTGGCGATCGGCGAGCGGGCGGGCGCGACCGATATCCTCCTGTCCTACGCCTACAAACTCGCTTTCCAGGGGGCCAGGGGAAACGAGATGGGGATGGCCTCGGCCCTGGCGGTGAACATCTTCCTCATCGTGGCACTGGTCTCGGGGATCAGCTTCGCCCGCACCCGGATGCTCGAGGAGGTATCCCGTGGCATGTAAGAAGAGAGCGACGTTCTGGGCGCGGCGGTTCCTCAGGAACTTCCTGGCCTGGGTGGCCATCGCCTTCGCCCTCTTTCCGGCGGTGTTCGTCCTCGGGACCTCCTTCAACCCGACCAACAACCTGAGCACCACCCGCGTCATCCCCCGCAACCCCTCGCTCGCCAACTACTACGAACTCCTCCTCCACCAACCTTTCCCCACGTGGCTCTGGAACTCCGTGAAGGTGGCGGGAATCTCCTCCTTACTGAGCGTATCCCTCTGTGCCCTGGGTGCCTACGCGTTCTCGCGCTTCCGGTTTACGGGCCGGAGGGTCGGTCTCCTCACGCTGCTACTGGTGCAGATGTTTCCCCAGGCCCTGGGGATGGTGGCGATCGGCGAGCGGGCGGGCGCGACCGATATCCTCCTGTCCTACGCCTACAAACTCGCTTTCCAGGGGGCCAGGGGAAACGAGATGGGGATGGCCTCGGCCCTGGCGGTGAACAT
>JAJRVI010000131.1 GCA_024277405.1 Fidelibacterota bacterium | reverse complement strand
GGTCTCCTCGTAGTCCAGGTCGTGTAGGAGGCCCGCCAGGCCCCATCTCTCCGGGTCCCCGGCGAATCTAGGGGCCAGGGCCCGCATGGCCGCTTCCACCGCGAGACAGTGCTTCACCAGGTTCCGGTTCTTGATCCTCTCCTTCACCAACGCCAACGCCTCATCCCGCGTCATCGCGATACCTCCCTTCACTCGAGCTCCACGATGGTCACGCCCTCCCCCCCCTCCTCCGGCGGGGCTAGGCGGAACCCCTTCACGTAGGGCACGGTCTCGAGGTACTCGTGGATCGCCCGGCGCAGGGCCCCGGTGCCCTTGCCGTGGATGATGTGGCCCACGCGGAACCCGGAGAGCAGGAGCTTGTCGAGCCAGGCCTCCACCTCCCGTAGCGCCTCCTGGACGTTCATCCCGTGCACGTAGAGCTCGAGGTCCACACCGCCCTTCACCCGCACATCGGGCCGCGGCGGGAGGGGGGCCGGAGGCCGTGGCGGCTGCGCGGGCTCGAGCTCCCGGGGATCGAGCCAGATACGCTTCCCCTTGATCTCCACCTCCACCCGCTCCCCGTCCACGGCCCTCACCACCCCCAGGGCCCTGGTGGCCCGGAACCGCACCGTCTGGCCCACCTCGAACACCGGGGCCGGGCCCTCCTTCCGCGGGGAAACGGCGCCCACGCGTTCCGTGAGCGCCTCCAAGCGCCTGAGGGCCGCCCGCCGCGCCTCGAGGTCCCCCTCCTTGGCCACGGAGATGAGGCGTTCTATCTCCCGCTTGGCGCGGCGGATCTCCGCCTCCAGGCGCGAAAGTTCCCGGCCGAGCTCGGCCCTCCTCCTCTCCCGCAACCGCTCGAGCTTCCGTTCGTACTCCTCCCTCAGGGTCCTGGTCCGGGAAAGCTCCTCCTCCAGCTCCCGCCTGGCCCGCTCCAGCTTGGACCGTTCCTCCATCAGGGCCCGGATGATCTCCTCCGCCCTCACCTCCCCCGAGGAGAAATGCGACCGCGCCGCCTCCACGATCTCCCCGGGCAGGCCCAGCCGCTCGGCGATGATCAGCGCACAGGAGCTCCCCGGCACCCCCTCCAGCACCCGGTAAGTGGGGGAGAGGGTCTCGAGGTCGAACTCCATGGAGCAGGACTTCACCTCGGGGTGCATGATGGCGAAGTTCTTCAGCGGGGTTAGGTGGGTGGCCACCGCCGCCGTGGCCCCGGTGGAGAGGAGGTACTCCAGGATCGCCAGCCCCAGGGCCGCTCCCTCCTGGGGATCGGTCCCCGCCCCGAGCTCGTCCAGGAGGACCAACGTGTCGGGGTCCGCCTCTGAGAGGATCCCCACGATATTCACCATGTGGGAGGAGAAGGTGGAAAGGGACTGCTCGATGGACTGCTCCTCGCCGATATCGGACCTGACCTTGCGGAAGAGCCTGAGCCTCGTCCTGGGGGAGGCGGGGAGGGGCACCCCCGCCTGGGCGAGCAGCACGAACAGCCCGATCGTCTTCAAGGTCACCGTCTTCCCCCCGGTGTTGGGCCCGGTGAGCACCACCATCCGCTGGGGGTCGCCCAGGGCGATGGTAATGGGGACGGCCCGCTCCCCGAGCAGGGGATGGCGCGCCTCCACCAGCTCCACCGGCCCCCGCTCCCCCAACTCGGGGATCACCGCATCGGCCGCCTCGGCGTAGCGGGCCCGGGCGTAGAGGGAATCTATCCGAGCGAGGATCCCGATATCCCGGAGGAGGTCCCGCTCCTCCGCGTGGAGCCGGGCCACGAGCTCCACCCGGATCCGGCGGATCTCGCGTTCGATCTCGTCCTCGATCTCCCGGAGGCGGTTGTTGGCGCGCACGGCGGTGGCGGGCTCGGCGAACACCGTTTGGCCGGTGGCGGAGGTATCGTGGACGACGAGCTCCACTAGCCCCTGGGCCCCCGATTTCATGGGCACTACGAGTCTTCCCCCCCGCTGGGTGATCACCGGGTCCTGGACCAGCTCCCGGTGGCGGTCGATGAACGCCCGCAGGTGTTGTGTCAGCTCCCGCACGAGCTCCCGCCGCTGGCGGTGGAGGAGCCGGAGGGCGGGGGTGGCGTCCTCCCGGATCCTCCCGTGCTCGTCGATCATCCTCCGGATGGCGGCGAGCAGCGCCCGCTGGTCCGATAGCCCCTCCACGAGACGGGAGAGCCCGGGGTAGCGGGGGCTCGAGAGCTCCACGCGGATTCGCATCGCCGCCTCGATGAAGTCCGCTACATCCAGGAGCTTTTCGGGGTCAAGGTCCCCGTGGGCCCGGGCTTCATCGAGGATGGGGCGGATATCGGTGAGTCCCCCGGGGACGAACCCCCGGGCCACCGCCTCCCGCATCTCCTCCACCAGCCGGAACTCCCGGCGGACCGCCTCGAGGTCGTCCCGGGGCTCGAGGGACAACACCGCCTCCCGTCCCAGGGGCGAGGCGGCGTGACGGGAGACGAGCTCGAGGACCTTGTCGTACTCCAGGTCCCGTAACGTCCGGTCGTTGGCGACCCCCATCTAGAAATCCACCCCCCGGGAGAGGATCTCCCGGGCCTCCACCACCATCTCCTCGATGATCTCCCGCACCGGCTTTATATCCCGGATGAGCCCCGCTATCTGGCCCGCCATCAACGATCCCGTCTCCAGGTCGCCGTCGTACACGGCGCGCCTCAATCCCCCCACCGCCAGGGCCTCGAACTCCTCGGGATCGCGGCCCTCCTTCTCGTAGCGGGCCAGGGTCTTGGTGAGCTTGTTGAGGAGACACCGCACCGGACGCCCCAGGGTCCTCCCGGTGACGATGGTGTCCCTGTCGCGGGCCTTGAGGATCGCCCGCTTGTAGTTGGGGTGCACCGGGGCTTCCTCGGAGGCCACGAACCTGGTCCCCACCTGGACCCCCTCCGCCCCCAGGGCGAGGGCGGCGGCCATGCCGCGGCCGTCGGCGATCCCCCCGGCGGCCACCACCGGGATGGACACGGCGTCCACCACCTGGGGCACCAGGGCCATGGTGGTCAGGGTGCCGATGTGTCCCCCGGACTCCATCCCCTCGGCGATCACCCCGTCCGCTCCGTACCGCTCCATCCGCACTGCCAAGCTCACCGCGGGCACCACGGGGAAGACCTTTATCCCCGCCCCCTTGAGGGCGTCCATGTACTTGGCCGGGCTCCCGGCGCCGGTGGTGACCAAGGCCACCCGGGCCCGCACCACCACCTCCACCTGCTCGGGGACGTTGGGGTCCAGGAGCATGAGGTTCACCCCGAAGGGCCTCCGCGTGCGCTTCCGTACCTCCGCGATCTCCCGCTCCAGGTCCTCCGGGGACATGCCGCCCGCGCCGATGATCCCCAATCCCCCCGCCTCGGAGACGGCGGCCACCAGGGGGGCCCGGGCCACGTGGGCCATCCCCCCGGAAAAGATGGGGTATTCGATCCCCAACAGTTCACAGATCCTGTTGGCCATGACGCACAAATATAGCGGCCGTGGACGTCCGCCCCAAACCGTGTGGTCCCCCCGTCCTTTTCCGTATCTCCCCGGGCTTCGGCTAAGATACCGTGCGGATGGAGATACGTGGGATCCGACGGGAGGACGTGCCCCGGGCGATGGAGCTCCTGCGGGAGGCGTTCGCCGGGGAGCTCTCCACCTGGGGGGCGAACCTGGCCCGGGCGGAGCGGGTCCTCCGCTTCCTCCTCGCCCTCGACCGCCTCCTCCTGCGGGCCCTGGGGCTCCTGGGGCTGCGGTTCGAGGTCTGGGTGGCGCGCCAGGGGGATGAGGTCATCGGCGTCCTGGGACAGTTCGACGGGCGGCCACCCGTCCTCTCTGGGATCGCCGTGGCCCGGGAGGCCCGGGGCCGGGGGGTGGCCAAGTCCCTCATGCGGCACGCCTTCGCCGACCTGAGGGGAAGAGGGGCCCCGCTGGTCCTGGGATCGGTGCGCGCGGACAACGCGGCGGCCCTCGAGCTCTGCGCGTCCGTGGGGATGGAATCGTACGGTAGGGTCAGGATCTACTCCGTCCCCCTCCCGCCCCGCGCCCTGCCCGTGGTCCCCAAGGGGGTCGCCGTCCGGGTGGGGACACGGGGCGACGTGGCGAGGCTCGTCCCCCCCGACCTGGGGAAGGGCTCGCTCCGGCGGCTCTCGCGCCTGAACGCGGCCTTCGCCCCTTGGCCCCTGCGCCTGGTGGGGATCCGGCGGTCCGCCATCGCCGCCGAGGTCGACGGCGAGCTCGTGGGGCTCGTGGCCCTCCAGACGGGGAGGTACTGGGGGGGAGCCACCGTGCAGGCCCCGATCGTCCTGGACGGGGATCCCCGGGTCTTCCTCGCCCTCCTCGGCGCCGCCACGGCCGAGGTCATGCGCCGCCGGGAGGGCCGCGCGTACTTCGTCCTCCCCGACGACCTGTGGCGCTACTCCTGGGCGATCACGCGCATGGGGGGGGAGCCCATCGGGGAGTGGGTCCAGCTCGTGCGGTACCTGGACGAGCGGGGATGAACGCCGGCGGGAAGGGGGCAGTGCGTTTCGGGGTCTACAGCGGCGATCCCTTCCTCGCCGAGAGGGCCCTGCGCCGGAGGCTCGCGCAGCTCGGCGAGGTGGAGCGGGTCCTCCTCTGGGGAGACGAGGCCGGGGCGGAAGGGGTCCTGGAGGCCCTGGGCACGCCGCTCCTCTTCGGCGGGAGCAGGCCACGGGCGGTGGTGGTGAGGAGGGCGGATCCCCTGGCGGGGAATCAGCGCCTGATCCAGGCCCTGCGGGGTGGCCCCCCCGAGGGGGTAGCCCTCTTCCTACTGGGGACGGAACTGAAGGGGCCGTTGACGAACGCCGCCGAGGAGTTCATCCACTTCGGCAAGCCCACGAAGGCCGAGCTCCGGGCGCTCGCGGTGGAGCTCATGCGGGAGCATGGCCTCCGGGTCCATGGGTTCGTGGTGGACATGTTGGTCGAGGCCTGCGGCGGCGACGCCATGCGCCTCGCCCGGGAGATCGAGAAGCTGTCGCTGTGGAAGGGGGGGAAGCTCCCCCGGGAGCGGATACCCGAGCTCTTCTACTTCGCCGAGCCCGCCCCCTTCGGTTTCCTGGAGGGGATCGGATGGCGGGACCTACCCGGAGCGCTGCGGTAGCTCTCCGCGCTCCTGGGGCGGGGTTGGGATCCCCAGAGGATCTTCTTCCTCCTCGCCGCGCAGATCCGGGCGCTCCTCCTCGCCAGGGCCGCGCTCGACGGGGAGGCCCAGCCCGAGGGGCCGGATTGGCTCTGGCGCCGCCGCCTCCAACAGGCCAAGGGCTTCACGAAGAGAGAGCTCCTGGAGCTCTTGTGTCTGCTCCAGGAGCTCGATCTCGGGATCAAGCGGGGGGAGATGACCCCCACCGCCGCCCTCTACCTGTTCACTTTGCGGGCTGTTCCTGGGTCACCTTGACGGGGATCCACTGGGCCAGGCCCGTGGTCTCGAGCAGCAGCCGCGAGACCACCAGGGCCGAGAACAGCGACCCCGCCACGCCCAGGGCCAACGTGATCCCGAAGCCCTGAACGGGCCCGGTGCCCAACATGAAGAGGATCACCGCCACGATGATGGTGGTGATCTGAGCGTCCAGGAGGGCGGAGAGGGACTTCGCGAAGCCCGCGGTCACGCATGCCCGGGGGGCCTTGCCCGTGCGACGCTCCTCCTTTAGCCGCTCGAAAATGATAACGTTCGCGTCCACCGACATACCGATGGTGAGGACGATACCGGCGATCCCGGGGAGGGTGAGGGTGGCCCCGAACGCCCGCAGGGCGCCGAAGATGAACAGCATGTTCACGACCAGGGCCACGTCCGCCACGAGTCCCAGGGCCCGGTAATAGACCACCATGTAGACGAGCACGAGGACGAAGCTGATGAAGAGGGCCATGGTGCCGCGGCGGATGGAGTCCGCCCCCAGGGTCGGGCCCACGGTGTACTCCGACAAGACCGTCACGTCCACCGGCAGTGCCCCGGAGCGGAGCACCACCGCGAGGAGCTTGGCCTCATCGAACGCAAACGCCCCGGTGATCCGGGCGCTGTCGATGCGGCCGATGCGTTGAGCGGTGCGCTTCAGGTCCAGGTTGATGTAGGGCGCGGAGTAGACCACCCCGTCGAGGACGATGGCCAGCCGATCCCCTTCCTCCCCGGGCACCTCCCCCTGGGCCCGGAGCCCGGCGATGACCTTGGCGAACTGCTTCGCCCCGTCCCGGTTGAAATCGATCAGCACCTCGTAGTAGCCCGCGTACCGGGGATCTGGGTTGGGGCGCACATCGGCATCGGTGAGGACGTCGCCGGTGAGAAGGGGCTCGCTCACCAGGTACCACATCACCGGATTCCCGGCCTCGTCGCGTTCGTGGGAGGGGAGGATCTCCTGGAGGCCGCGACGCTCGGCCTCGAGATCATCGCGGTTGGGCGAGGCTTTGATGACCTTGCGGAACTCGAGCATCGCGGTGGCGCCGATCAGGCGCCGGGCCTTCTCCGGGTCCTTGAGGCCCGGGATCACCACCTCGATGCGCCCCTCCCCCAGGGGGCGGATGGTCACGTTGGCGAGGCCGTATTGGTCCACACGGTTCTCGAGGATGGCGACGATGCGCGAGGTGATGTCCCGCTGTTTCTCCGGCGACATCTCGGCCACCCCCTCCGCCTGGAGGACGATGCGCGTCCCACCCTTGAGGTCGAGCCCGAGGCGGATGACCTTGTCCAGGGGCCAGAAGGGGAACAGGAGCCCCAACGCGGCGAAGACCACGGCGGCCGTCACCCCGAAGCGAATCCAGTTAGCGCGTTTCATCCCCCCTCCTTAGCTACTTGCGGACCTTCTCCACGATGCTGGACTTGGCGATCCTCACCTTGGCCCCTTCCTCCAGCGAAAGGATCACCGTGTCATCGTCGATCTTGTCGATGGTGCCGTAGATACCGCCCGCGGTGACCACCCGGTCGCCGCGCTTCAGGCTCTGGATGAGCTTCCGGTGTTCCCGCTCGCGTTTCTTCTGGGGCCGGATGATGAGGAAATAGAAGATGGCGCCGAAGACCACGATGAGGATGACCAGCGATATCAACTGGTTCCCCTGTTCCGGTGGCATATCATCACCTCTTTCCGCTTATGATCCTGTAAAGCCCCGTACCGACGAAGGCCAGGGCCACGGAGATCACGGCCACGGTCCAGATCAAAAGACCACTTCCCGTGAGCCCTCTGCCCACCGCCACGAGCCGGTGGATCAGGGCAAAAATGACGGTCCACAGTATAGCGTAAAGGAAAGCCCCGATCGACCGCGGGGCGCGGTGGGCGCCGATATCGACGAGGACCGCCAGGGGGGGAAGCGCGAGCCAGAGGAACAGCGCGGGCCCAGCGTCCACGAGGCCCAGCCCGAGGAAGAGCACCGCGTGGCCGGGGATGAGGTTCAACAGATTCCTGCGGGCGATCTCCCGCCGGTACCCCTTCCGCTCCCGCCACACCCAATAGGACCAGAGGCCGAGCAGCTCCGCCCCCGCCAGGGCCCGCAGCCAGAGGGGGACCGGCGGGACGGCGGCGCAGATGATGAAGAGGAGCAGGACCAGCGGTGCGGTGGCGGCGCTCATAACACCCCCCGGAACAGGTACCCCAGGCCGAGGAGGAGGAAGAACCCCAGGGTATCGGTGAACGTGGTGAGGATCACCGACGACGCCAGGGCCGGGTCGAGCCCCAGGGCCCGCAGGCCCAGGGGAATGGCCGCCCCCACGAGCCCGGCGATGATCATGTTCCCCACCATGGCGAGGAAGGCCACGAGCCCCAGGTAGGGGTTGTGCTTCCACGCGAACGCCACCGCCCCCACCACCGTCCCCACCGCGAGGCCGTTCAGGAGCCCGAGCAGCACCTCCTTGGCCAGGATCGCGAGCCCCCTCCCCGGGGGGACCTCCCCCAGGGCGATCCCCCGGGTCACGATGGTGACCGTCTGCATCCCCGCGTTTCCCCCTTGCCCCGCCACCACCGGCATGAAGATCGCCAGCGCGGAGATCTTGGCGATCACCCCCTCGAACGCCCCCACCACGGAAGCGGCCAGGAACGCCGTGGCCAGGTTTATGTAGAGCCATGGCAGCCGCAGCCGCAGCGACTCGTGCCACGGGGTGTCCACCCGCTCCTCCCGGGGGACGTTGGCCATCTTGTACATGTCCTCCGTGTCCCGGAGGATCACGGTGTCGAGGATGTCGTCCACGGTGACGATGCCCAGCAGCCTCCCCTCCTCGTCCACCACCGGAAGCGCCAGGTACCCGTACTTGTCGAAGGCCTGGGCCACCTCGTCGGCGGACATCTCCGGGGAGAGGGTCACCACCTCGGGGCGCATGATCTCCCGGATGGGGGTATCGGGCCGGGCGAAGACCAGGTCCCGCAGGGAGAGGACCCCGAGGAGCCTGCCCCCCTCGTCCACCACGTACACGTAGTAGACCGTCTCCGCCTCCTCCGCGGCCTTGCGGAGGCGCTCGATCGCCTCGTGGGCGGTGATGTCCGCGGGGAGGGCCACGTACTCCGGCGACATGAGCCCCCCGGCGGTGTCAGGGGGATAGGAGAGGAGGCGGCGCAGGACCTCGGCCTTCTCGCGGTCCAGGGTTCCGAGGTGCACGAGGATCTCCTCCACCTCGTCGCGGGGGAGCTCCTCCAGCACGTCGACCGCATCGTCCGGCTCCATGCGGGAGAGGATCGCGGTGGCCTCCCGTTGGGGGAGCCCCTCAAGGAGCTCGGCGGCCTCGTCGGGATCCATCTCCTCCAGGGAATCGGCGGCGGCGCGGACCTTGTAGAGCTCGCGCAGGAGGGCCACCGCCTCCTTCTCGGGGAGGCGATGGAGGAGCTCCGCCACCTCGGCGGGATGGCGCTTGGCGAGCTCCTGGGGATCGAGGAGGGACGTGCCGCCGTTGCGTTCCGCCATCTCAACGGCGAATATACCTGAAGAGAAAAGTTTTACCCAGGAGGTGTGATTTGCGCCTCTGGAGCACGTTGGAGCGCGGCCCGGTGCAGCTTCCGCCGCCGGAGCAGAAAGGACGGGTGGGGATGTACGTCTGCGGCCCCACCGTCTACGACTACATCCACATCGGGAACGCCCGCCCCTTCATCGTGTTCGACGCCCTGAGGAGGTACCTCGAGTCCCGGGGGTACGAGGTGGTCTACGTCCAGAACATCACCGATATCGACGACAAGATCATCAACCGCGCGAGAGAGGAGGGGTCCTCGCCGGAGGAGGTGGCCGAGCGCTTCACCCGGGAATACCTGGAGGACCTCCGGGCTTTGGGGGTGACGCCCCCCACTTACCAGCCCCGGGCCAGGGCCTACGTGGACAAGATGATCGAGCTCATCGAGGCGCTCGTCGCGAAGGGGAACGCTTACGTCGCCGACGGGGACGTGTACTTCTCCGTGCGGTCCTTCCCCGGCTACGGGAAGCTCTCGGGGAAGGACCCAGACGAGCTCCTCTCGGGGGCCCGGGTGGAGCCCGGGGAGAGGAAGCGCGACCCCCTGGACTTCGCCCTGTGGAAGGCCGCGAAGCCCGGGGAGCCCAAGTGGCCCTCCCCCTGGGGGCCCGGCCGCCCCGGCTGGCACACCGAGTGCGTGGTGATGTCCCGGGAGCTCCTGGGGGAAACGTTGGACATCCACGCCGGGGGGAACGATCTCATCTTTCCCCATCACGAGAACGAGATCGCCCAGGCCGAGGCCCTGACGGGGATGTCCTTCGCCCGGATCTGGCTCCACAACGGGATGCTCACCGTCAGGGGGGAGAAGATGGCGAAGTCCCTGGGGAACTTCGCCTACGCCCGGGACGTGGTGCGGCTATTCGGCACCGAGGCGGTGCGCTACTTCTACCTCTCCCGCCACTGGCGGAAGCCCCTGGACTTCTCCCACGAGGCCCTGGAGGAGGCGCGGAAGGCGGTGGAGGGGGTCTACCGGTTTCTCGCCGAGGCCGATCTCGCCGCCGCGGAGGACGTCCCGCTTCCCGAGGAGGTAGCGACCGAGATAAAGCTCCTCGAGGAGAAATTCCACGGGGAGCTGGAGGACGACTTCAACACCCCCGGGGCGCTGGCCGCCCTGCAGGGGATGGCCAACGCGGGGAAGCGGTTCGTCGCCGCGGGCGGGGACCGGCGCGCCTTGGGGGCGATCGCCGAAAAGATCCGGACGCTCGCCGCCCCCCTGGGCCTGTTTCAGGGGGAGGCCGCGCCGTCGCGATCGGGGAGGACGGAGGAGCTCATCGGCCTCTTGGTGGAACTCCGCGGGGAGCTCCGCAAGGGGAGGAACTTCGAGCTCGCGGACAAGATCAGGGACAAGCTCGCCTCGTTGGGGGTGGAGCTCAGGGACACCCCCCAGGGGACCGTGTGGATCCTCCGCTGAGGGCCGTTCAGCGGACGCCCCGGAGCAGCGCCTCCACCCGTTCGCGGCGGGGGAGGGAGGGTTGGGCCCCGAGCACGGTGGTCGCCAACGCGCCCGCGGCGCAGGCGAAGCGCACGGCCGCCTCCATCTCCATCCCCTCGGCGAGGGCCACCGCCAACGCCCCGTTGAAGGCGTCGCCCGCGGCGGTGGTGTCCACCGCCTCCACCGGGAACGGGGGCACGTGCGTCTCGCCGTCGTGTGAGACGACGAGGGCACCTCTCTCCCCCAGGGTCACGATCACGTGCCCCGGCCCCCGCGCCAACAATCCCCGTGCCAGGGCGGGGATCCCCACGGGATCCGACGCCCCCTCCCCCGAGATGCTCAGGAGCTCCGTCTCGTTCGGCGTGAGGATGTCCACGAGCTCCAGCAGGCCCTCCGGGAGCGGCCGCGCCGGAGCGGGGTTCAGGATCGTCGTAAGCCCGTGTTCCCGCGCCAGGCGCAGCGCGGCCTCCACCGTGTCCAACGGCACCTCGAGCTGGACCAGCAACGCGGCGGCG
>JAJRVI010000130.1 GCA_024277405.1 Fidelibacterota bacterium | reverse complement strand
GCGGCCTGCATGTAGGCCGTCGTCAGTTCATTGCAGGCGTCGGTACCGTCTGGGTGCACGCCGCCAAGCGTCCAGACCCAGGTCCCCGAGATCCCCTGCAGACCCTCTCGGGCCCAGCGCGGCGCGAAGAACCCGATCTTCACCGTCTCCTGCGCCGCGGCCCAAAGGCCCACACAAGTCAACAAAATGATCCCAACCGCGATCCTGCGCATAGCACACCTCCTTTTGCGGTACCCGGCTTTTCCGATCCCTCCTTTCCTCCCCTCCTATCACCCCCTTAAGCCCCGTATTCGATTTTGGGAACGCGTACGCCGCGCTCCCTGGCCACTCGGATCGCCTTCTCGTACCCCGCGTCGGCGTGACGGGCAACCCCCAGACCGGGGTCCACGGTGAGGACCCGTTCCAGCCGCCGGTCCGCCTCCCGCGTCCCGTCGGCCACGATCACCATTCCCGCGTGGATGGATTTCCCGATGCCCACGCCTCCCCCGTGGTGCACCGACACCCACGTGGCCCCGCACACCGCGTTGAGGAGGGCATTCAAGATCGGCCAGTCCGCGATGGCATCCGAACCGTCCCTCATCCCCTCCGTCTCCCGGTAGGGGGAAGCCACCGAGCCCGAGTCCAGATGGTCCCGGCCGATGACGATGGGAGCCCTCACCTCCCCTTTCCTCACGAGTTCGTTGAACGCTAACCCCGCCTCCGCCCGCTCCCCGTACCCGAGCCAGCAGATCCGGGCCGGAAGCCCCTGGAACTTCACCTTGGCCTCGGCCTTCTCGATCCAGCGCCGCAGGGAATCGTCCTTGGGGAAGAGCTCCAGGATCGCCCGGTCGGTGCGCAGGATGTCCTCGGGGTCCCCGGACAACGCCACCCAGCGGAACGGGCCTTTCCCCTCACAGAACATGGGCCTGATGTACGCCTGGACAAACCCCGGGAAGGAGAACGCCACCTCGTGGGATAGCCCTCCCTTCTCCGCCTGGGCCCTGAGGGCGTTGCCGTAGTCGAACACCACCGCCCCCGCTTCCTTCATCTCCGCCATGGCCTTCACGTGCCGCACCATGGACTGGTAGGAGAGCTCGATGTAGCGCTCGGGGTCCTCCGCCCGGAGCTTGAGGGCCTCCTCGTAGGACATCCCCCCGGGGACGTACCCGTTCAGCTCGTCGTGGGCCGCGGTCTGGTCCGTGACCACATCGGGAACGACCCCGCGCTCGAGGAACTCGGGATAGATATCGGCGGCGTTCCCGAGGAGTCCGATGGAGATAGGCTCACCCCTCTTTTTGTGCTCCAGGGCGATCCGGAGCGCCTCGTCCAGGGAGTCGGTCCAGGTGTCCAGCTGGGCGAGCTCCAGGCGGCGCTTGATCTTCTCGGGGTTTATCTCCACGATGATCCCCACGCCCTCGTTCATGGTGATGGCCAAAGGCTGGGCCCCGCCCATCTCCCCGAGCCCGGCGGTGAGCACGAGCTTCCCCCGCAGGGTCCCGCCGAAGTGCTGGCGGGCGCACTCCGCCAGCGTCTCGTAGGTTCCCTGCAGGATCCCCTGGGTCCCGATGTAGATCCAGGAGCCCGCCGTCATCTGGCCGTACATGGTGAGCCCCAACCGCTCCAGCTCCCGAAACACCTCCCAGGTGGCCCACTCGGGGACCAACATCGCGTTCACGATGAGGACCCGGGGGGCGTCCTCGTGGGTCTTGAAGATCCCCACCGCCCTCCCGGATTGGACCACCAGCGTCTCATCGCCCTCGAGCTCCTTCAGGCACCTGACGATGAGGTCGAAATCCTCCCAGCTCCTCGCGGCCTTCCCGGTCCCCCCGTAGACGATGAGGTTCGCCGGATCGCCGGCCACCTCGGGGTCCAGGTTGTTCATGAGCATCCTCAGGGCCGCCTCCTGAAGCCATCCCTTACAGTGAAGCGTCGTCCCCCGGGGCGCCCTCACCACACGTGCAACCACCCTATCGCCCATGGAAACTCCCCCTCCTCACGCGGATCTCCCATCCCATTCTAGTGTGTGTCCCGCCTAAGCCGCAACTGGGCCCGGAATATAAGCGCCGCCGCGCCGATGACCATGACCCCTCCCAGGGCCTGGAGCGGCCCGGGGCGTTCCCCGAGGACGACTGCCGCCCAAACGGCCGCCAGCAGGGGCTCCAGCGTCGACAGGAGCGCGGCATGGCCCGCCCGCATGCGCTTGAGCGCGACGAGGTAAAGCCCGTAACTCCCGAGGGTTGGGAACAGGGCGAGGCAGATGAGGAGACCCCAGCCCACGGGGGGCAGGGCGTGCGCGCCCGTGGAACGCGCTCCCCACAGGATCGCCGCCCCGAAGGTAAACCCCCAGAAGAGCAGGGCCCAGGGATCGATTTCCCGCACCAGTCGCTTCCCCACCACGTTGTACACCGCGATGGAGAACGCGGTGAGGAGCGCGAACCCCACCCCGGGCCCGTTCACCGCCAACCAATGGAGGCGATAACCCCCGGCGACGAGGAACAGACCCGCCGTGGTGAGGGCCAATGCCACTACCTACGTCCTCCCAAACGGCTCGCCCAGGAAGGACCGGGGCAAGAGAAGGACCAGCGCGGGATAGGTGTACACGACGACCACGGCCGCCGTAACGGATATCCACCGGAGTGCGAGGTAGAAACCGAGGTGGTTCAGCACCACGCTGAAGAGGCTGTAGAAGAAAACCCTGGGGAGAGAGCCGGGGGAGAGGAGGCCCCACCACCGCTTCCATATGGCGAAGGGCAATAGGGCCGCCCGGGCGAGGAGGACCCGCAGGGACACCACCTCCAATGGGCCGGCCCCGAACGCGTAGAGCGCCTTCGCCAAGATCCCGCGCCAGGACCGGAGGAACACGGCCGCGAGCACCCAGAGCACCCCTCGCCCCCGGTTCATCGCGTGGAGACCATACCATCCCGAGGGGCAGGAAAAAACTCGTCGGTCCCGGGGGTTAAAATACCGCGCGATGAAAAAGGGGATCGCATCGGCTGTCATTTCCTGCCTCCTCCTGGGGCTCGTTGGCCGGTGCCTCCCGCTCCCCCAGGGGGCGATAGCACGGCTTGGGGCGGGATATCTCGTCGGAGCCTATGCCCGGGGGGAGGAGCTTTGGGCGGTGACCTCCATCGCCCTGGAGGAATGGGACCTGACCACGGGGGAACTCATCCGCGAGATCCCTCTTCCCGCGATGCCCGACCTCGTGAGTTTCGCGGCCGACGGGACCTCCCTGGCCCTGGCCACGGAGGGCGGCCGGATCGTCGTCCTCGCGCTTCCCTTAGGGGCCGAGGCCGCTGTCCTCGAGTTGGGGGAGGAGGTCACCGCGTTGGCCCTCTCCCCGGATGGGGGGCTGATCGCCGCGGGGGGCATCGGGGGAAAGATCGCGGTATGGGATGCCTCTACCGGCGCGGTGCTTGCTTCCTTCGTTCCCTTCGAGCGGGACGTGAGGGTATTGGCCTTCACCCCCGATGCGAAGCGGCTCGCCGCGGCGCCGTCGGCCGGGAGCGACCTCTACCTGTACGACGCACGGACCGGGGAGCGCACCGG
>JAJRVI010000129.1 GCA_024277405.1 Fidelibacterota bacterium | reverse complement strand
AGATCCCGGAGATTACCGAACCGTCCCCCACCGAGACGAGGACGTAATCCGGGACCTTGCCCCCGAGCTGTTCCCAGATCTCGTAGGCCCCGGTCTTCTTGCCCTCGGCGTTGATGGGAGAGACCCCGTCGGAGCGATCGTACCAACCGAACCTGTCACGGGCCTCCTCGCACAGCCTTTGGGCATGGGAGTAATCGCCCTCCACCGCGAACACGGTGGCCCCGAACGCCAGTAACTGGGCGATCTTTGGCCGCGGGGCACCCTCGGGGACGAAGATATAGGCCGGGATCCCGGCCGCGGCGCAGAAGCCCGCCACCGAGCTCGCGGTGTTCCCGGTGGAGGCACAGGTGAGGGCCGTCCGCGAGAGGTACCGGGCCGCGGCTATCACCACCGCCGTCGCCCGATCCTTATAGGAGCCGGTGGGATTCAGGGAGTCGTCCTTGATCCACAGGGCCGAAAGCCCGAGCTCCGCCGCCAGCTCGGGCCGGGAATAAAGCGGGGTCCACCCCGCCCTGAGGTCCACGGCGTACTCGAACCCCACCGGGAGGACCTCCTCGTACCGCCACAGGGAGAACCGGCGGGTCTGGGCGAAGCTCAGCGGGGACAGCTTCCGGGCCAGGGCCCCGTAATCGTAGAGGACCTCCAGCGTCCCCTTCACCGGACCACAGCGGGGGCAGAAGTAATCGTGCTCCCAGGGCCCGTACTCCCGGTTACAGCTCACGCAGCGGAAGGCGACGGGCTCACCCATGTACGGCCCCCACCAGGTCCCGGAGGCGCTCCACCCCCAGTTCCTCGAGGAGCCGGGGAAGCCCCTCCAGGATCTCCGCGAATATCTTGACCCCCTTCAGGATCGCAGCGGAGAGGATCTGCACGGCGCTCGCACCCGCCATGAAGAACTCCACCACGTCCTCCGCGCTCGCGATCCCTCCCACCCCGATCACCGGGATCCCCACCGTCCTGCTCACGTCGTAGACCGCCCTCAGGGCGATGGGCTTTATCGCCGGGCCGGAGAGCCACCCGTAGCCGTGTTCCCCCCCGAGGAGGGGCCTGCGCCTCCGGATATCGATGGCGAGCCCCGGTCCCAAAGAGTTTATGGCCACTAAGCCATCGGCACCCCCCTCCTCGGCCGCCTGGGCGAATTCCTCGATGTTCGGCACGTGGGGCGAGAGCTTTATGAACACGGGCTTGTCCGTGACCTCCTTCGCGGCCTTGGCGATCTCGTACAAGGGCCGGGGATCGGTGCCCACATAGTGGGTGGAGAGCTCGAAGGCGTCGGCGAACGGTTCGGCTTTGGGGATGAGCTCTCGCACCTCGTTCGGCCTGTACCCGAGGGAAACGATGAGGGGTTTCCCCAGAGCCCTGAACGCCGGGAGGTACTCCCCGAACCATTTCTCCGGGGGGTCCTCCGACCAAAGCTCGCAGTTCAGGAGCCCGTACGGGAGACGGGCGATGTTCGGGTGAGGGACCTCAGCGGCCACCACCGAGATCGTCTTGGCCACGATCGCCCCCACCCCGGTCGCGGCGATCCTCTCCGCGGCCTTGGGGGAACTGGTGAGCGGCCCCGCCGCTGGCATCAACGGGTTCGCGAGCGAGAGGCCCGCGACCTCTACGGAAATATCGGGCGTCCCCATTTTTTTCCTCCTCTCAAAGCTTCTCCCACATCTCGGCGGCCTTCTCCCGGGCCCGTGCCAGGATCCCGCCCTCGTCCATCCCGACCACTTTGCCCTCCGTGACCCTCAATTCCCCGGCGACGATCACCGTGTACGGGGAGAGACCCTCCGATATCCCGGCGAAGAGCAGGTGGGAGAGGAGGTTCGCGGCGTTCAGGGGGGTGGGCGGCCGATAGTCCCAGATCACAAGGTCCGCGGCGTATCCGGGCTGGATCTTCCCGAAGGGTAGCCCGAAGAACCTTCCCGCGAGATCGTAATTGTGGCCCAGGATCGAGAGGAGATCGCCGTCGCCGAGGGCGGTGGGATCGCCGCTCGCATGGTGGGCCAAAAGGCGCGCGGTGAGGAGCTCCCCCAGGATATCGGCGCCGAAGCCGTCGGTGCCGATCCCCACCTTTATTCCCCGGGCGAGCATCGTCCCCACCTGGGCGGCGCCCACGGCGTTGTTCATGTTGGACCGCGGGTTGTGGATCAGGCTCGCTGGCCGCTCCGCGAGGAGCCCGAGCTCCGCCCCGGAGAGCTGGATCCCGTGAATGAGGAGGGTGCCTTCGGTGAGGATCCCGAACTTGTCCAGCCGCTCAGCCGTGCGCATCCCATATCTCTGGAGGGCGTCCACGGGGTCCTCCTTCCCCTCGGCGAGGTGGATGTGGAACGGGAGCCCCAGGGGCTCGGCGGCCGCGACCGCCTTCTCTAAGGACCCGTCCGAGAGGGTGAAGGAAGCGTGGAGCCCCATGTGGGCCGAGGCGAAGCCCGGGACCAGCTCCTCCTTCGCGAAGCGCACGTTCTCGGCGATCCCCGCGTCCCGCTCGGCCTCCCCGCCCCGGTCGGTGACCTCGTAACAGAGATCGCACCGCATCCCGAGTTCGTCCACCACCGCCCGCTT
>JAJRVI010000128.1 GCA_024277405.1 Fidelibacterota bacterium | reverse complement strand
GCTGGCGGGCTTCCTCCGCGAACTCCCCGCGAGGGAGATCTACCTCTTCTTCAACAACGACACCATGTATCGGGACGCACGGCGGTTCATGCGCCTCTGGGAGGGAAGGTGAGGGGAGAGCTCTATTGCCCCCTCTGTAACTACTCCCGGGATCCGGTCCCCGACCCCGTCCACTGCCCCCGATGTGGAGTGCCGTTGGAGTTCCGGCGGGACCTCCCGGGGATCTCGCCGGAGGACCTCCGGGGGCGCGGGATCTGGCGCTACGCGCCCTTCCTCCCCGATGTCGAGCCCGTGACGTTGGGGGAAGGGGGCACCCCGTTGGTGGAATCGGTCCGGATCGGCCGGGAGCTCGGGGTGGAGCTGCTCCTCAAACTGGAGGGGGCGAACCCCACGGGGTCGTTCAAGGACCGGGGGGCGAGCGTGCTGGTCTCGGTGTTGCGCGGGTTCGGGGTGGGGACGGTGGCCGACGATTCCTCGGGGAACGCCGCCGCCGCGCTGGCGGCCTACGCGGCCCGGGCGGGGATGGAGGCGATCCTCTACGTCCCCTCCCACGCCTCGCCCAAGAAACTCGCTCAGATCGAGGCCCACGGGGCCGAGCTCGTGCGGGTGCCCGGGCCCCGGAGCGCGGCGGCGCGCGCGGTGAGGGAGGCGACGGGGAAAGGGGGCCTCGTATACGCCTCCCACAACGAATCACCCTACTTCATCCAGGGGCTCAAGGCACTGGCCTACGAGCTCTACGAGGACATGGGATACGAGGTGCCGGACCACGTGGTGGTTCCCCTGGGCGGAGGGGGGCTCTTCCTCGGGCTGTACCTCGGGTTCCGGGAGTTAATGGAGCTCGGGTGGATCGAGCGGGAGCCGCGGATCTCCGCGGTGCAGGCGGAGGCCTGCGCCCCCATAGCGCGCGCGTGGGAGCTCGGGGAGGTGGCCCCGGTACGGGTCGATCCCGTGTCCACCGTGGCGGAGGGGGTGTGTATCGCGGACCCTCCCCGGGGACGGGAGATCCTCCGCGCCCTGCGGGACAACGGCGGGGCCGCCGTCGCGGTAGAGGAGGGGAGGATCCGCCGGGCCCAGGCCGAGCTCGCCGAGCGGGAGGGGATCTACGTCGAGCCCACCTCGGCGGTGGTCCTGCCGGGGCTCGAGCGGCTCCTGCGTCGGGGGGTGGTGAAAGGGACGGAAACGGTGGTCCTCCTCCTCACCGGTTCGGGGCTCAAGGGCGAACCTGGGTCGTGAGGGTGAAGAGGAGGACCACCTCCCCCCTAACGGAGCCGCGGGCTTCAGGCGGTACGGCTGCCCGAAGGTCTAAACGGAGCGGGAAAACCCCGTTGCTCCCCGAAGCGATGGCCGTAGGGCGGGCACCGACGACGACCTCCTTGCCACCGATAAGGAGGATCACTTTCCCATCCGCGGACTCCCGATCGCCGTCTCCGGCAAGGGACACGTACAGCGCCCACCCCACGTTGCTGAGCACCGAGAGCTCGAGTTCCCCCACGAGCTCGAGGGGATCGGCGCCGGCGGGGTGTAGGGGCACGACGACCCGGAGGGAACCGCGATACACCTTGTCCTGATAATTCAGGGCGGCGACAGGGTTTACCTTGCAGGTGAGCTGGACTTCCGCAGCAAAACCCATCGCGGTAGCCCAAAAGGCCACCGCCAAGAACAGGACACCAAACCGAACTCGTCTCGCCCCTTCGCGGGGCTCCAACTGCATCAACCCCCTTTCGGCAGCCCGGCCACCTCGGAGAGGTCCGTCGGCTTTGCGCCCCCGCCTCGCGACGGGTTTGCCTTTTCGAGGGGGATACCCTCGCAAAAGCGATTATACTTTGTACGGAAGCGATTGTGAAGGACGGCGTGGGAAAACACATGCGGATACTCGTTGTCAGCGACGAGGTCAGCCCGGCACTCTACAACGAGCGCTTGCGCGAGGGCTTCGGGGACGTGGAGCTCGTGCTTTCATGCGGCGATCTCCCCTTTTACTACCTGGAGTACATCGTCACCGTACTCAACGTGCCCCTGGTCTACGTGTTCGGGAACCACGACCACGTGTTGATCACGGAGTGGGGCGAGGAGATCCGTGCCCCGCGGGGATGCATCAACGCCGGCGGCAGGGTGGTGGAGGTGCAGGGGCTCCTCATCGGGGGCCTGGAGGGCAGTTACCGCTACCGCCCCCATGTCCCCCATCAGTACACGGAATGGGAGATGCGCTGGCAGATGGCGCGGATGGAGCCCCGGCTCCTCCTCAACCGCTTGACTAAGGGGCGCTACCTCGATATCCTCCTGGCTCATGCGCCGCCGTGGGGGATACACGATGGGACCGACCTCCCGCACCGCGGCTTCAAGGGGTTCTTGAGGTTCATGAATCGGTACCGCCCCCGCTACCTCATCCACGGCCACACCCACCCCGCGACGGCCGATACCGTCCCGGTGCGATACCGGGAGACGGAGGTGATCCATGTTCACGGCTATAAGGTCCTGGATATCGAGGTTGGGCGCCCCACAACGGGCGCACGGGGTCGCTCCGTCTCCGCGCCGGTCTGAGACCCTCATCCCCTTCAGCCTGGTCAAGGAGAAGATCCACATCGAGGGATGGCGGTACCTGGGCTTCCGCACGGTGGAGATCGAGAAGATCGTGGGGAGCGTGGACCGTTATCAGGACTTCACCCGGGCCTTCCTCCCCCTCAGGGCGGACCGGGATAGGCTGCGGCGGATCAAGCAGGCGATGGACCGGGACGAGATCTTCCCCCCGGTGCGGCTTTACAAGGTGGGCGATATCTACTTCGTGGAGGACGGCCACCACCGGGTGGCTGCCGCTAAGGAGCGTGGCGCCAGGTTCATCGACGCCGAGGTTACCGAGTTCATCCCCAACGTGCCCCTGGATCCCGGGGTCACCGAGGTGGAGATCCTCATCAAGGCGGAGTACTCCGAGTTCCTGCGCCAGACGAGACTCGACAAGCTCCGGCCCGGGGTGAGGATCGAGTTCACCGAGCTCGGGAAGTACCGGGTCCTCCTCGAACACATCGAGGTCCACCGCTACTTCAAGGCCCGGGAGGAGGGGAGGGAAATACCGTTCCAGGAGGCGGTTCTTTCCTGGTACGACACCGTTTACACGCCGCTGGTGGACGCCTTCCGGCGCTCGCGGATCCTGGACTACTTCCCCGGCCGCACCGAGGCCGATCTATACCTGTGGGTGTCCGAACACCTCCACCGCCTGCGCCAGACCCTCGGCGGCGGCGTGGGCCCGGAGGAGGCGGTGGAGGATTTCGTGGACCGCCTCACCGCGTTGGTGCGGGGGAGCTTCTCCCAGACGCCGAACCCGGCCCGGGCCATCCAGTGAAGAAGGGCATCACGGACAGGTCCTGTAGCGTCGGACTTTATGGCCGACGTTAAAAACGTCGCGTGCAAGGCGTGCCTAACCTCGCACATGAAATGCGACGCTACGGGCCCCGTGTAGCGTCGGGTTCATACCCAACGGTTTTTCGGCGCACATGAAGTGCGCCGCTACATCCCGGATTCCCGTCGGGGACAAACCGCGGCACAAATAACCCTCCAAAGCCCTGATTACAGATAGGGATGGGCTGTCGGCGAACGTCCTCCAGCTCGGTATGATTTGAGCCCGGATG
>JAJRVI010000127.1 GCA_024277405.1 Fidelibacterota bacterium | reverse complement strand
GATTCGGGGGAAATTTGGATTAGACGGTTTGGAAAGGCATCCGATACCAAAAGTACTAAAGCTGTTTTTAAAGCCGGAGATATTCTTTACGGCAAGCTTCGGCCATACCTTGATAAGGCAGCTTTGGCAGAGTGGGATGGGGTATGCTCTACGGATATTTTGGTATTAACTCTTCAGGATGACTTCAACACAGTTTTCATCGCTTATCTGATGCATTCCCCGTTTGTGCTGGCTCATGCAATTGCTACTACCACAGGGGTTAACCACCCACGAACCTCTTGGAGAGCATTAAAGCGGGCAGCAATTCCTCTCCCACCCCTTCCAGAACAACGCCAAATTGCCCACATCCTGCAAACGGTGGACCGCAAGATTGAGGCCGAGGAGAACCGCAAGCAGGCCTTGGCTGACTTGTTCAAGACCCTGCTCCACCACCTGATGACGGCCAAGATCCGGGTGCCCCGTACAATGGTGGAGAGGTTCACAGATCATGAACCGAGATGAGATCCTGGAGATCTTGAAGGCACATCGGGACGAACTCCGGAAGCGGTTCGGAGTGAAGTCCCTCGCGGTGTTCGGCTCCGTGGCCCGCGGCGAAGCGGGGCCGGATAGCGATGTGGACATCCTGGTGGAGTTCGAAGGACGGGCTACTTTCGACCGATATATGGGCCTTAAATTTTTCTTGGAGGACCTGTTAGGCAGGCGGGTCGATTTGGTGACCTGGAAGGCCCTCAAACCCCGTTTGCGTCCCTACGTAAACCGGGAGGCCATCTATGTTACGTGACCCTCGCCTCTTTTTGGAGGATATCCAGGAGAGCTGCCTCAAGATCCTCCGGTACATACAGGATTTGGATTTTGCTTCGTTTTGTGCGGACGAGAAAACCAAAGATGCTGTGATTTGGAATCTCACGATCATCGGAGAGGCGGTGAAGCACATACCGGAAGAGATCCGAAACCGTTACTCCGAGGTGAACTGGCGGGACATTGCAGGACTGAGGAATGTTGTTGTGCACGAATATTTCGGCGTAGATGAGGAGATCCTCTGGGATGTGGTAACGAACAAGATCCCGGAATTGCTGCGTGTAGTGGAGGATATCTTGGATAAGGAATTTCGGGATGACCCTGGGAAGTGAGCGACATACGGTGCAGGAGCCCCTCCTCCGTTACGCGGAGGAGGTGGGGTGGGAGTACCTGCCGCCGGAGGAGGCCCTGCGGCTGCGGCGGGGCGAAACCGGCCTGGTGTTATACGAGGTCCTGATCCATCAGCTCCAGCGGCTCAACCCCGGGGTGGTGGACCTACGTCGGGCCGAGGAGTTGGTTCGCCGGTTTACCACCGTCCGGCCCTCCATCGAGGGGAACCTGACCGCCTGGGAGTATCTCGCCGGGCTCAAGACGGTGTACGTGGAGGAAGAGCGCCGGGAGAGGAACGTCCGCTTCCTCGCTCCCGAGCGGGTCGAGGTCAATACCTTCCACGTGACCGATGAGTTCACCTTCACAAGCGGCACCCACACCATCCGGCCGGATGTGGTGTTCCTCATCAATGGGATCCCGGTGCTGGTAGTGGAGACCAAGGCCGCCACCCGCCTCGAGGGGATCGCTGAGGCCCTGGACCAGCTCCGTCGCTACCACCAGGAGGGGCCGGAGCTCATGGCCCTGGTGCAGCTCTTCGCCGTCACCCATCTCGTGCGGTTCTATTACGGCCCCACCTGGAACCTCTCCCGCAAGGCCCTGTTCAACTGGAAGGACGAGCAGGCCGGGGATTTCGAGACCCTGGTGAAGGCCTTCGTGGCCCCCCGGAGGCTGTTGAGGGTGCTCACCGATTACGTCCTGTTCGTACGCAAGGACGGGGAGCTCTCCAAGGTGGTCCTTCGGCCCCATCAGATCCGGGCCGCCGAGCGGGTGATCGCCCGGGCGCGGGATCCGGAAAAGCGGCGCGGCCTCATCTGGCACACCCAGGGCTCCGGCAAGACCTACACCATGATCACCGTGGCGAAGCTCCTTCTGGAGGACTCCGCTACTTTCGGAAATCCCACGGTGCTCATGATCGTGGACCGCAACGAGCTTCAGCAGCAGCTCTTCCAGAACCTGGAGTCGGTGGGGTTCAGCCATGTGGAGGTGGCCCGGAGCAAACGGCACCTGCGGGAGCTTCTGGCCAGGGATACCCGAGGCCTGATCGTGTCCATGATTCACAAGTTCGACGCCATGCCGGCGAACATCAATACCCGGGACAACATCTTCGTGCTGGTGGACGAGGCCCACCGGAGCACCGGGGCGGATCTGGGGAACTACCTCATGGGCGCCCTTCCCAACGCCACCTTCGTCGGCTTCACCGGGACGCCCATCGACAGGACGGCCCACGGCAAGGGCACCTTCAAGGTGTTCGGCCGCGATGACCCCAAAGGGTACCTGGACAAGTACTCCGTCCGTGAATCCATCGAGGACGGCACCACCGTGCCCTTGCACTACCAGCTCGCGCCCAACGAGCTCATCGCCGATCGGGACGCCATGGAACGGGAGTTCTGGGAGCTGGCCGAGCTGGAGGGCGTGAGCGATGTGGAGGAGCTCAACCGGGTGCTGGATCGGGCGGTGACCCTGAAGAACATGCTCAAAAGCCCCTCCCGGGTGGAGCGGGTGGCGGAATTCATCGCCGATCACTTTAAGCAGTACGTGGACCCCATGGGGTTCAAGGCCTTCGTGGTGGCCGTGGACCGGGAGGCCTGTGGCCTTTACAAGGAGCAGCTCGACCGCTGGCTCCCGCCGGAGTGGTCCCAGGTGGTGATCAGCCGGGGCCCCAACGACCCGCCTGAGCTCGCCCGTTACCACCTCAGCCCGGATAAGGAGGCCGAGATCCGGAAAGCGTTCCGTAAGCCCGGGGAGTTCCCCAAGATCCTGATCGTCACCGAGAAGCTCCTCACAGGTTACGATGCTCCCATTCTTTACTGCATGTACTTGGACAAGCCCATGCGGGACCACGTGCTCCTCCAGACCATCGCCCGGGTCAACCGCCCCTACGAAGAAGAGGGGAAGCGCAAGACGGCGGGACTCATCCTGGACTTCGTGGGGATCTTCGACAGGCTGGAGCGGGCGTTGGCCTTCGACTCCAAGGACGTGGCCGGGGTGGTGCAGGGGATCGATGTCCTCCAAGGGCGATTCCGCACCCTCATGGAGGAGGGCCGGGAGAAATACCTCGCCCTCCAGCGAGGCACGAGCGGGGACAAGGCCGTGGAGGCGGTACTGGAGTTCTTCCGCGACCGGGAGAGGCGCGAGGAGTTTTACAAATTCTTCCGGGAACTGGAGGAGCTATACGAGATCCTTTCTCCGGATCCGTTCCTGCGTCCGTACCTCGTCGATTATCAGGAGCTCGTCCGGATGTATCGGTTGGTGAAGGAGGCATTCGAGCCTGGTGTCCCCGTGGACCGGAGTTTCCTCCGGAAGACCGCGGAGATCGTGCAGGCGCATACCCGAACAACAGGGGTCGGCGAGCTGGGGCCGGTGTACGCCCTGGACAGCCGGGCGCTGGAGAAGCTGGCCCAGGCAGACGTCCCGGAGACGGTACGGGTCTTCAACCTACTCAAAGCTTTCTACAAATTGGTCGCCTCCCGGAAGGACCGGGATCCTTATCTTATCCCCATCGGCGAGCGGGCGGAACTTATCGCCAAGCTGTTCCAAGAGCGGCAGATTTCGAGCCAAGAGGCCCTGCGGGAGCTGGAAGAATTGGTGGCCGAGCTCAAAGAGGCGGAGCGGGCCCGAGAGGACTCGGAGCTTTCCCCGGAGGGATTCGCGGTCTTCTGGTATTTGAGGCGGGAAGGCATCGCTCAGGCGGAGGGAATCGCCCGGGAGATGGAGCGGATCCTGGAGGGACACCCTCATTGGGAATGGGACACGGCCCAGGAGCGGGGATTGAGGAAGGAGTTGTACCGCGTCCTCATCGACCACGGGGTCGATGATGTGGTGGCGATCGTGGACAAGCTCCTGCGGATGCTGCGGAGGTCGGGATGAGCGCGGAGTGGGCGCCCTTGGAGGACACAGTGCCCGCTGAACTATTCCGGGCCGAGGTGCTGAGCTGGGCCCGCCGGATCGGTGTGGAACCGAGGGAGATCCGCATCCGGAAGATGAAGCGTAAATGGGCGAGCTGTTCCTCCGCGGGCCGGCTCACCTTCGACCGGGGGCTCCTGCGCCAGCCGGGGCCGGTGCGTACGGCGGTGATCATCCACGAGCTCCTCCATTTGAAGATCCCCAGGCACACGAAGCTCTTCCGGGCCCTGCTGTCCGCCTACTTCCACGAGAAATATCCGGACCGGGAACTCCCAGACCTATCGGGAAACGGGACGGGATGAAACGTAAGCGCATCAAGGACTTTCCCGGGTTCGAGAGGCCCAGGGAGAAGCTCCGGGAGCGGGG
>JAJRVI010000126.1 GCA_024277405.1 Fidelibacterota bacterium | reverse complement strand
GTACCTATGTGCTATTCGGAGGGATATCGCTCGTCACCGAGGAGTACGTGACCGTGGCCGGCGTGAAGGCGGTGCAGGGGGTGCTCTCCTCCCCCGATACCCCGGATGAGCGGGTGGTGCTCGCCATCGCCCCGGACCCCGCGGTACCCTACCCCGTCCTCATCCGGCAGGAACGGAAGGAGGGGGACAACTGGGTAGCGACCTACGAGATGACCCTCCTGGAATACGAACACCGCTGAGGCCGACGCCGGTCTACCCGCAAAGAAAAAACGGCGGGCACATATCCCGCCGGTGGTGGAGATGAGCGGACTCGAACCGCCGACCTCCGCGTTGCGAACGCGGCGCTCTCCCAACTGAGCTACATCCCCACCTGAATGGCGGTGCAGGGAGTCGAACCCTGAACCTCGCGGTTATGAGCCGCGCGCTCTGACCACTTGAGCTACACCGCCAATCTGGTTGCGGGGGCGGGATTCGAACCCGCGACCTCCGGGTTATGAGCCCGGCGAGCTTCCTGGCTGCTCCACCCCGCTTCTGCCGAGGGCGGGATTCGAACCCGCACGGGGATTACCCAGGGGATTTTAAGTCCCCCGCGTCTGCCAGTTCCGCCACCCCGGCACCTCGTGGGAAGCTAGAGCGGGAAACGGGACTTGAACCCGCGACCTCCGCCTCGGCAAGGCGGCGCTCTACCACTGAGCTATTCCCGCTTCCGCTCTTTATTATAGGGGTCCCCCTCGGGGGCTTCAAGAGGGGTCGCCCCGCTAAAGTTCGATGATTTCGGCCCTCAGCCCCTTGAGGTCCACCAACGCACAGGTGGCCCGGCCCGAGAGCCACCCCCCGCATTCCCCGGGGTTCACCACCAACGGCCGCCCTTCCCGGACGTCCACCTCGTGGGTATGCCCGTAGACGACCAGGTCGTACTTCCCCGAGGCGATCAACGCCTCGAGGGACCGGGGCTCATGCATGATCACGATCTTCCTCCCGCCGAGCTCCACCTCATAGGGACCGAAGTTCAGGTCCCCCACGCCCTTGAACCGCTCACGTAAAAAGAGCTTGTCCCCATCGTTGTTACCGAACACCCCTATCAGATGGAGTCCCGTTTCCTGGAAGGGAACCACCATGAAAGGGGAGACGATGTCGCCCGCGTGGAGGACGACGTCCACCCCGGCGTCCACGAACCGTCGCAGGGCCACACGGAGCCTGTCCAGGTGGTCGTGTGTATCCGAAATTATCCCGATCAACATTTCGCCGAATTTTCCCCGCTCCCCCGCCGGTTGCAAGCGGGCTCAGGGGATAGGGGGGCGGCGTCGTCAAGGGATATCGCCGCTTTTGCGGGCATAAAGTTCGCGGTCGGCCTCCTTGAGGGCCTCCTCCAGATCCGTGCCCTCCGCGGGGTCCCAGGACGAAACGCCCGCCGTGATATCCACTTGGACCCCGGGGCAGAGAACGTTGGTCCAGCTCGACACGGCTTTCTTGAGCCGCTCCACGGCCTTCAACGCCTCCTCCCGCGTCGCCCCCGGCATCAGGATGAGGAACTCGTCCCCTCCCCAACGTATCACCACATCACTATCCCGCACGTTATCCCGCAGGATCCGGGCCAACTCCACCAGGACCTTGTCCCCCACCACGTGGCCACAGAGGTCGTTCACCGCCTTGAAGTTGTCCATGTCCAAAATGGCGATCCCGAGCGGCTTCCCTTTGAGGTCCTTTAGGTGAAGTTGGACGAAGAGGTCGTAATAACGGCGGTTGTAGAGGCCGGTGAGCGGGTCTTTGACGGCCTGATCCCGGATCTCCTGCTCCAGCCGCACTCGCTTCAGGGCCTCGTATAGCTGCTGGGCGAGGATCTCCACAAGCTTCACGTCCTCCGGGGAGAACGCCCCCTCCTTCATGGACACGATCTGGATGATCCCGTAATCGCCGACCGGGACGCTTATGAACGCCCGGAAATCGGGGCTCACCGGCTTGGCCCCCGAGACCTTGCGCACATCGTCCCCCCAGAAGGTCCTCTGCTCGCGGTAAGTGAGGCCCCCCAGCCCCTCGTCCAACCGGAAGGGGCGGGGGAGCGAGGCGGGCATCTTGCTCGAGTGGCTCACCGGTATGAGATAGTCCCCCTCCCGTAGCGCGAGGGCACAATAATCGAACCCCAACAGGCTCTCCAGGAGCTCCACCGCGACCTCACACAGCTCCCGCTCGCTTTCACATTGATTGAACCGGGTGACGGCGTAATGCAATCGCTCGAGCCGGTCGGCGAACTCCTCGAGTTTCCGTGTATAGCGCACGACCTGGAGCACGTTCGCCACCTGGCGGGCCAGGAGCTCGATCAACACCGGGGTCCCCGCCGACCCCCCTTCCCGGACCTTGACCGCGAACAACCCCAATCGCTCCCCATCGAAAGAGAGGGGGATCACCGTCGTGTTGTCGCCCGCGAGTCTTTCCTGGGCCCCTTCGGCTTCCAGGAAGAGGGGCAGCTTTTCCCCCGCGGCCCCCTCCCCCGATACGGAGGCCAACCGGTACCCATTTTCGTGCTTGAGGTAAATAGCGCAGCATTCCGCATCCAACAGCTCCCGACAAAGGGAGACCGCCTTCCGGCATATATCCTCCGGTTCCTTGCTCATAAAAAGGTCGCGGGACAACCGCCACAGCTTCAACATCCTCTCTTCCTGATGTTTGCGCCACGTGATATCACGGTTGAAGGAGAGGGCCGCTTCTTTCCCCTTGTAGACGATGGGCGAGATGGCCACCTCGGTGTAAAAGATGCTCCCGTCCTTTCTCACCTTCCTCTCCTCGAAAACAACCGTCTCCCCCCGCCTCAACCGCTCATTGACATGCTCCTTGGGCTCCCCCTCGAGGGCGAGATCACGCACGATGTTCATCCGCAACAGCTCCTCTTTGGTGTAACCCGTCTGCCTCGCCGCCGCCTCGTTACAATCGAGGATGTTGCCCTCGAAGTCGGTGATGTAAATGGCGTCGGGGGCGTGCTCGAAGAGGGTGCGGAACCGCTCCTCGCTCTCCCGCAACTCCTCCTGCCCCAGTTTCAACGCCAAGGCTGTCTCTATCTCCCGTTTGAAGTCCCGCATCACGGCCAGATCCTCCTCGTCGAAGGCATCGGGATCATCGCTATCTATGTTGAAGTACCCGATTATCCGCCCCTCATACTCGATGGGAACGGAGATAAAGGCCTTGGGCATGAGACGAGGATCTTCGAACCTCCGCAGAACTTCATGGGCATATTTCCGGTGGAGCTCCAGGGGCCTCCTGATGATGACGACCTCGGAGCGCGTACCTACATGTTCCTGTAGCAGCTCCTCCGGCTTGAACTCCACGGCCTCGAGCGCCTTCAAATCCCACCCCACCGCGGCCACGTATCTGTAGACCCCTCGCTCGGCATCCCACCACAGGAACGAACCAGACTTCGCCCCGGGGATGAGCTCGATGGCGTACCTTATCGCCGTCTCCGCGATCTCGGGGATGCTGCCGGCGCGCGACAGCTTCTCGAGCAGCTCGACGAAGAACCGCTGGTCCACGGTCCACGATCGGCCCCGACGCGTGGGGGACACCGTCCGGGAGGCGAGAAACGCGGCGACACCTAGACCCAGGAGGAAATCCCCCAGCGAAAAAGCCGAGGCGAACGGGAATGTGGGGGGCAAGAACAGGATGTCCCCGAGGAAATTCAGGCGGGTATCGGGCCCCATGACGATCACATTCCCCGATACCCCATGTGCCTCCAGGTATCGTGCGAGCCACCTATCCCCCGCTTGTTCCAGGGCGAACGGGGATGCGGGCATATATCCCCCGTTGGCGAGGATCACCATCAGGTTCAGCACGATGCCGGCACCCATCAGGACGATCTCCCAATAACGGCGGTTGAGATACACGAACGCCAGGAGTGGAAGATAGGAGATGATGTGGAGGTACTGCACCCCTACCCGGATCAGGGCCTCCCTTTCGCCCCAAGGGAAAATGAGCGCCTGGATCACGAGCGTGAGCAAGATAAGCCAGGTCCCGCGTAACCGGAGCTTCGCCAGCCGGGAAACACGGCCCCCTCGCAAGAGACCGATAATGAGACCCGCCGCGACGAACCAAATGAGGAACATCCTTCAGTCCAGAGCCCCCTTCAACAGGTCCCGCTCCCTTTCCCCCGCGACCTCGCCCTCCTCCCTCAACACCTCGAGTAACGCATCGACAACCCTGGGATCCAACTCGCGTCCCCGCATCCGCTTTATCTCCTCGACCGCTTCGTCCACCGAGAGTTCCCTCCGATAGGGCCTCTCGCTCCGTAGGGCGTCGTATACATCGGCGACGGCGACGATCCTCGCCCCCAATGGGATCTGCTCGCCCTTCAACCCGTCAGGATATCCGCTGCCGTCCCAGCGTTCGTGCTCATATTTTACGATATCCACACAATCTTTATAAACTTCCAGATTTTGGATGATCCGCGCCCCGATCAGGGGATGCTTTTCGATTATCTTGCGCTCCTCCGGTGCGAGCGGGCCCCTCTTGAGTAGGATATCGTCGGGAATGGCCACCTTCCCTATATCGTGGATCCGCGCGGCCGCGCGGATCCTCTCTATCTCATCCTGGGGGAGCCGCAGCTTTCGGGCTATCTTTACGGAGAGGTCGGCGACACGCTCGGAATGGGTTGCCGTGTACTCATCTCGCCACTTGAGGGTACTCATCAAGGTCTCGAACGCTTCAACGGCACTGCGGCGCAATCGAGTGTAACCCATAAACGAGTAATGGATGAGGGCTAAGGGGACAGCGATCAAGAGGACATGCCATGGCGAAATCTTGTAAACGATGGCCAGCAGAATTGCCAGTGTGCTCAGCGAGAGCAGCTGGATCGGCAGATGTCGCAAATCAAATTTCAGGTGGTACAAAAAATTTGTCCCTTCTGTTAAACTGATGATCCCTGCTACCAAACTAGTATTGGCGAACCAACAAACAACAAAAGTGGCCAGTAGTGGCATGTAATCCACGAAACTTCCCCATGGTGGGGGACTACCCCCCAAAAGTCTGAAAACCTGGAACCCGATTTCCACCGAGATCGCGAGCTGTGCGATGTTAAACATGGTCCGTGCAATGAATTTTTTGGGATCCACACGCGCAATGTCATGGTTCAAAACGAGTTCGGCCAAAAAAGTTGAGATTATCACTGTGCTTATCGCTAATTCATGGGCTCCCAAAAAGATAGTGGCCACAAAGATCGTCATCGCAGCCGAAATCCACCGTGTGTAAACTATTTCTATCTCGAATATTTGCGATAAAAAGGCCAACGGCACAAATGTTAACAGGGGTAATAAAAACTCACGTAAATCGATATGTAAAAATGTCTTGATAGAGATAAAAAGGCCTCCAACAATTACGCAGAAT
>JAJRVI010000125.1 GCA_024277405.1 Fidelibacterota bacterium | reverse complement strand
TAACCTCACGATCGTCCTGTAAGTCTGGAACTCTGGGGCCAGGGAGTCGTAGACCCGCGAGAGCCCGAAGGAGAGGATCTCGGCGTCGTTGCCCATCCAGCCGCCGTGGACCGGGTAGACGAAGACCACGCCCCTCTCGGTGAAGAACTCATCCGCTAACTGCAGGAACTCTCGCTGCTCCTCGGGGGAGAGCTCCTGGCTGAAGACGCCCAACGGGGTGCTCGTGGTCGAGGCCCAGTCGATAAAGGCGAAGCTGGGGATGTCGCCGTATATCTCGCGGAAGGCCGTCAGCCGCTCGTCCCACTTGTCCGTATCGAGCCCCATCTCCCGCACCTCCCGGGCCGAGGGGCTCACGGTGACGAAGTCCAGCGCCGGCGGGGGATGGGGGAACCTCACCGCGGTGCTCCAACTCCCAACGTAGATGGGCCTGCCTACCCTAGTGCCGTATTCGTGGATGTGATCAACGATCTCGTGGATGGCCTCGTAGGTTTCCACCACAGCAGGGTGGTTCATCTCCCCGGCCAGCCGGGCGAGCATCGTCGCCTGCTTGAACAGCATGTCGATCCAGATCGCGTCCGCGCCGGCGTCGATCTGCCGCTCCGCCCAGCTGAGGAGGAGCTCCTGGAACACCGGGTTCGTTATATCGGGGAAGTAGGCCGCGGCCTCCCCGGGGTCGTAGTCGCGGCAGTCGAGGTCCCGGGGGACCCAAAAGTGGGTCTTCCCGAACCGGCACTGAAGTTCTTCTTTGGACATGGGGAGGCCCCATTTCGCCGGATCTAGGGCCAGCTCCCAGGTCCCGGGGTATCGGATGACCTCGCCGGTCACGGGGTTCCAGACGGCCCTTCTGTGGACGATCTGGGCCGGGATCGCGCCCACGAAGATCACGTCCGGGAGCTCCGCCTTGATCGCAGAGAGGGCCTCCTCCAGGTGCCCGTAGCTGTAGCCGCGGAGCTCGCAGCGCCCCCGCAGCCTGGAGGTGGGAAGCTCCTCGCAGCGGTTGGGGCAAGGGCTCCACCTCCAGAAGCCGCGGAAGACCAGCTGCGCCCGGGTCTCCCTCAGGATCGAGATCACATCCTCCAAGGTCCGGCCGATGGCACCCCCGTCGGTCACCCGCTGGTAGAGCACCGCCACCCTTACTCGGGAAAGTTCCCGTGCCCGCCCGTTCCCCGCCGCTTCCCCTTCATCCTTTGGGACGAGGACCCTCGCGGTGTAAGGCGGCATCCGGACACGCAAGTCCCGGGGATCGCCGCGGAGCTCCTCCCCCTGAAGGAGGTCCAGGAGGACCACCTCCTCCCCCGAAAACCGGGTCCGCAGCCGGGCCGAGAGCTCTCGAGCGCTTGCATTCACCACCACCGTGACCGACTCGTCCCCGGCCCAGCGGTTGTAGGCGATGAGGCCCGGCACTTGGGGCCCAAGCAGGGCGTCCTCGATCTCCGTCCCCTGCAACGCGGGGAAGGCGCGCTTGATCGCGACCAGACGCCCATACCAGGCCCGGAGGAGCTCCCTGTGCTCCGGGAGCATGAGGTCCGCGCCCTCGATCCAGAGGGTCCGCCCCGGCGCGGTGGCGGCCAGGGTGATGTAGCATCCGGCCACTTCGGGCTCAAGAAGCGGGAGGTAGCGCGCCCAACCATTCAGTTGGTTCACGAACCGGGCACGCTTACCCTGGGGGATGGGCGAGCGGGCCTCGAGCTGAAATCGCTCCACATATGCCTGGGAGTAGGAGAGCTCGCCGCCTAAGTGGACCTCCATCAGTCGGTCCCGGAAGGGGTAGTCGCAGAACCAGTCCCAATAGGGTGCGCAGGAGGCCTTGAGCTCAGGACCCTCCAGGGCCGAGCGGGCGGCCGCGACGTCTCTCCGGGCCAGGGCCGCGATGTAGGCGTCGGGGAAGTCGGCCCAGCCGCCGAAGGGGGTCTCGGCGGCGCAGACGAGCTCCCGCCCCAGCCGCCTCTCAAGCTCCTCGATCGCGGCGCACATCGCCCGGGCCAGGGGCACAGTGGAGATCTCCTCCGCAACGGGCGTGTAGCACTCCGCGCCGGGGGCCGCCCCGGCCCGGGCGATGGCTTCTCGCACCCTGGGGCTGCAGTATTGCATCCCCGGCGAGTCGAGCCAGACCCCGTCCACGCCCCACTTCTCGATCCAGTGGGGGATGACCGTCCCGGTTACGAACTCGATCAGGCCGGGGTGAGACTTATCCAGGGCATAGCCCCAGGGGTTGCGATACCAGGGCCAGGTGACGGCGTAGCCTCCCGTGGTGCTCTTGAGGATCCACTCCGGGTGGCGCTCGTAGATGAAGCCCCCGGGGAGGGCGTAGGTCACCTGGAGGACGGGGACCACTTTGAGCCCCAGCCGGTGGGCCTCCTCCACCAGGCGGCGGAACTCCTCCTCGGTCCCTCGGTGGGGGTCGATCGCGCTGTAGTCAGTGGGGACCTAGTGGTGGATCTCGGGGCCGACTCTGAGGTCCCTGGGGCCGGTGGGTGTCCTCACCGGGATCGCGCCCACAGACCCGATGTGGGCCCAGACCGGCCAGAGGGCCAAAGTGTCGGCGCCCATCTCCGCGAACACGGGGAGCAGCGCCGCGATCTCCCCCCAGGGGATCTCCTTGCTGAAGCCGCCCACAGAGACGATCACCGTGGCCTCGCCCAGGGGCTCAAGCTTTATCCCCTCGGGAAGCGGGGCGGGCAAGGGGCCCCCGAGGCACCCCGTGCCCAGAAGGACGAGCGGGAGGAGGATCCACTTCAGCCGCAACCGCATCCCCCCAGGAAGCGGGTGAACTCGCCCCAGCCGGTGGCGTCCACCGGAATCTCGCGCCCCCTCCAGGTCACGGTCCCCCGCCAGCGGATCACCGCCCGGCCCCAGACATGTTCTCCCTCCGGGTCCCACCAGGCCCCCACGCTCACCCCCCACCGCTCCGGGAAGAAGAGGAGCGCCTCGCCATCGAGCTCCAGCCTCCCCTCGGCGAAATCCCCCTCCAGGCGGAGGCCCTCGGGCTGGAGGCCGCCCTCGTCCACGAGCTGGAACCATTCGAGGGCGAAGCTCCGGCCCTCCTTCGGGAAGTTGATCCTAGCCTGGTGCTGGAAGGGAGCCGGGGGCTCCAGGGGCGAGGGGTTCTCGGAGTGGGAAAGGGCCAGGAAGAGGTCGTCCTGGCACAGGTAGAGGCAGGAGAAGGAGACCACGTGCCCCCGTCCCTTCCCCGGTCCCTCGGGCTCCACCCGGTGGGTGGCCCGGTCGAAGAGGAAATGGCCCCTGGCCTCGACCCGCCCCCGCCCGGGCACGGAGAGCTCCGCGGTGAAGGTCCCGAGGTCCCAGAACCCTCCCCAGATGTCGAAGGCCTCCACCCCGGTGTAGGCCCCGTGGACGATGTAGGGCCCGGAGAATTTCCCCATCCAGAAGGGCGTCCCCGGGGCCCTGCCCGTGAGGGTGAACCGGACCCCCGACCCTTCCAGGGGCTCGATCCGGTAGGTCCAAATGCGTTCCGCTTCGTTGTAGCTGAGAGCCTGACGGTAGCGGTGGGCAGTGTCGAACTCGTAGACCGTGGTCACCGGGCCGGAGGACTCGTAGTAGAGAGGGCCGCGGAACGTGGGGAGGAGGTGCCAGCGGCCGCCGAGGAAGACCTTAGGGGCGAAGGCCCCCTCCCCGGTGAAGGGAAGCCTCCCCTGGAAGAGGAACGGCCGTCCGCCTTCGGTCCTTCCCACCGCCACCAGGATGAAACAGCTCTGGGTCCAGGGCCCCGGGATATAGCCGAGGCTCCCGTCATCCAAAAGCTCGAAAACGGTTCCGATGGGGACGAAATCCTCCCCGGTGGGGACATCCACGATCCCGATGTTGGAAGGGGTGGTCTCCCATCCTAAAACGGGAACCGCAAGCGTCAACGCCGCTATCACCAATGGCAGCTTGCCCATGATCTCACCTCCGCCGCCAACCTACCCGCCTGGCGGTAAAAGGGGAACAAAAACCGCGTAAAAGCCCCCTTAATGGAAGCCCGTGGACCCATGGGATGAGCCGGTGAACACGAGCCGGTGTGTACCGGGGGGTACGGCGTACGTCCGCGCCCCGGCATCCCCCTCTACCACGAGCGTGAACGCATCCACCGCGCTCACCTCGATGGTCACCTCCCCTGGGCCCGCTTCCCGTGCCAGCAAACTCACCACGTTGTCGCCGAAGCGGAGGCCCTCGATGCCGTGCTCGGACGCGGGATACAGACGCCAGCGGATGGTCCTGGCCGGCGCGTCCACCTCGATGCCCAGGATCTCCTCGATGAGCAGGGCGATGGGGCTCACGCCGGAGAAGCCCACGAAGTCCGGCTTGGCGATGCTCCCGGGCTTGGGGGCCTCCGGTGCATAGTTCTCCCAGATGGTGCCGGTGTCCCTGTACACGATCGCCATCTGGGAAAGGTGGTTCTCGGCCGCCCGGCGGGCCAGTGCCCGGAAGCCGCACCGCGATAGCCCCTTGATCACGGCGTAGTTGGTCATCGGCCATACGCTCCCCCGCCAGTAGTTCCCCTCCGGGCTATAGCGGAGATGGTCGGCCGCTAGAGTAGGAAACACG
>JAJRVI010000124.1 GCA_024277405.1 Fidelibacterota bacterium | reverse complement strand
TGGGCCGCGATCACCACCTCGGGTTCCTTGGAGAGCTCCCGCCCCACGATGAGCTTCTGCTGGTTGCCGCCGGAGAGCGATTTCGCCGGGGCCTCGAGGCCCGGGGCCTGGATGGAGAACCGTTCGATGAGCTCCCGGGCGTGGGCGAAGATCTCTCCCCACCTGAGGATCGATAGGGGCCCCAGGAATCGGGGGGATCGCTGCCTCCCCAGGATCGCGTTCTCCGCCACGGTGAAGGACAGGATCAGCCCGTATTTCCACCGGTCCTCGGGGATATGGGCGAGTCCCAGCCGGTAGAGCTCCAAAGGAGGTAGTCCGAGGATCTCCCTACCCCGCAGTCGCACCGAACCCGTCCCGACCCGCAGGCCGCAGATCGCCTCCACCAGCTCCGTCTGTCCGTTTCCCTCCACGCCCGCGATCCCCAGGATCTCGCCGGGGTAGAGCTCGAAGGAGATCCCCTTCACCGCCTCGCCGCCGCTATCGGCGGGGACGTGGAGATCCTCCACCACCAGGGCGGGCTCGCCCTTCGCCCTCTCCGCCTCCCGCCGCTCTTCCAGGGGCATCTCGGTGAGGAGCTCCACGGGGCGCCGTTCACGCGCCCGGAACTCCGCCCCCACCATCATCCGGGCGAGCTCCTCCGCGCTCGTCTCCCGGGTCACCACCTCCCCCACCACCTCGCCGCGGCGGAGCACGGTCACCCGGTCCGTTATCTCCAAGACCTCCCGGAGCTTGTGGGTGATGAACACGATCCCCACCCCCTCCTCCCTGAGGCGGCGGAGGAACTTGAACAGCTCGTCCGTCTCCACGGGGGTCAGGACGGAGGTGGGTTCGTCCAGGATGAGCACCCGCACCGCGCGGGAGAGGACCTTCAGGATCTCCACCCGTTGCCTCTCCCCCACCGCGAGGTTCTCCACCGGGGTGTCCAGGGGGACCCGCAGGCCCGTCCGTTCCATGAGCTCCCCGATGGAGGCCCGCAGGGCCTGGTCCGCGGGGCGGCCCGTTCCCAGGGCGATGTTCTCGAGGGCGGTGAAGTTGTCCACCAGGGCGAAGTGCTGATGGACCATGCCGATCCCGCGCGTCAACGCGTCCTTGGGGGAATGGAGCCGCACGGGCACGCCCCCGAGGAGGATGCGCCCCGAGGTGGGGGGGAGGAGGCCGGAGATGATCTTGGTCAGGGTGGTCTTGCCCGCCCCGTTCTCCCCCAGGAGGCCCTGGATCTCTCCGGGGCGGATCTCGAAATCCACTCCCTTCAGGGCTACGGTCCCGTCGGGATAGACCTTGACGATCTTTTCGACCTTAAGGAGAGGCTCCGACATCGGGGAATATTAGCGAAAAAGGGGGAGGGGCTACCAGCCCCTCCCCCGAACGGTCCGTTCGGGCTTCACTCCCGCACGAGCGGGTAGAGCTCGCGCACCTTGAGCATCTCCTCCCGGGTCTCGGGCTTGGGCACCGTGATCTCCCCGGAGAGGATCTTCTTCTCGAGCTCGTCCACGGCCTTCCATATCCATGTGGGGAGGGAGGCCCGCATGGCGGCCCAGTTCGCGGCGATCTCGGGCCTCTTCTCCGCGCTGATGGCGCCCGCGGCCACGCCGAAGTCGATGAACTCCAGGAGGTCCATGAACCGGGAGATCCCCACGCCCTTGTTCGCGAGGCCCATGCTGAGGATGCCGCCCTTGAACGTGCCCTCGTGCACCATCTTGATGGCGGTGTAGCAACCCACGTCCACGCGCTTCATCATCGAAGCGATGACCTTGTTACCGTCGCCCATCCAGTCCTGGTTGGCGTCGACGCCGATCATGAAGGGCGGGCCGGCCTCACGGCCGAGCTCCTCCAGCTTCTCGGTGACCGCCTCCAGGATCCCGATCCCCAAGGGACCGGCCACGTTGTAGACCGCCACCGCTCCCTGCTCGAGCTGGGCCTCGGCAGCGGCCTTCCCCTTCGCGATATCGGAGAAGGTTCCGGTATAGACCCAGAGGAGGCCCACATTGGGCTTCTTCCCGGTGACCTCGGCGTACTTCTTCAGGCCCCAGTCGATGCCGAAGCGGTAGCCCCCTTCGAAGTGGTAGAGGACCGGGATCTCGATCCCGAGCACGACCCCCACGTAGGGATAGCCGTAATGGGCCGCGAGCATCCCCGCCAGGGCCCCCACCAGGGCGGATCCCTCCTGCTCCTCGAAGATGATGGAGAGGACGTTGGGTTGATCCACCACCGCGTCGATGATGGCGAACTTCTGGTCGGGGAACTCGGGGGCCACTTGGTTCAGGGCATCGGCGAGGAGGAACCCTACGCAGATGATGAGATCGAAGGCCCGGGTTCGGGCGGCGTTGCGGATGTTGGGGAGGTAATCGGCGGCGGTGGCCGACTGGATCACCGTCATCTCCCAGCCGAAGTCGGCCATGGCCTCTTCGGTGCCCTTGAAACCCATGTCGTTGAAGGAGAGGTCCCCGCGGCCGCCGACGTCCAGGATGAGCGCGACCCGACCGGCGAAAGCGGGAAGCGAGAGGAACAGGGAGACCAACAACAGACCGAACACCACTTTACGCATATGCACTCCCCCCTCTACATGTTGGGTTACCGAGGATCATATCTTATGGAGCGGTGGGAGCACAAGGCCGGGGGAGGGATCCCTCCCCCGGCCGATCCGGGGAAGTTCCCGCGTGCCCCGCCGATTCGAACGGCAGCCTCGGGGCCGGGGGGAGGAGGCGGTCAGGACATCTCGGCCACCCCCGGCCCCCGACGGGCGGGCAACCCGTCACGGCCGGCACCCCGCCTGGGGCACGCGTCCATCTCCGCGCCACTAGGGTTACACCGATTACAGGGGATAGACTTAGGAAATAGGGGACATCGAGGGGGGACCTCCGACACCCGTCCAGGTGATGGGTGGCCTCACTCCGGGAGCTTCACCACTTTCCAGTATTCCCAGACAGTGTTCAGGAGCTTCTCGAAATCCTCCGTATGGGTGGGCTTCTGGAGGTAGGCCGAGGCCCCGGAGTCGTAGGCCCGTACCATGTCCTCCTCGGACTCCGAGACGGTGAGCACCACCACGGGGATCTTGCGCAGCTTCTCGTCCTCCTTGATCTCCTTGAGGACCTCGAGGCCGTCCTTCCCGGGGAGACGGAGGTCCAGGAGGATCAGGTTCGGCCGGGGGGCATCGGCGAACCCCTTCCTCCGGTAGAGGAAGTCCAGGGCATCCTCCCCCGTCTGTACCCAATGGAGCTCACACTTTATCCCCTTCTCCTCCAGGGCCTTGATCGACCTCTCGATGAGGACGTAGTCGTACTTGCTGTCCTCAACCACCAGGACCACCAATTTCTTCTCACCGGACATATTGCCCCTCCACCATCCTTGTGCGCGCCTTGGGCAGGGTGAAGTAGAAGGTGCTCCCCTCGCCCTCCCTGGATTTGACCCAGATCTTCCCCCCGTGTTCTTCCACGATCCGGCGGCAGATTGCAAGCCCGGCCCCGGTCCCCTCGCTCTCGGGGTTCAGCTTGTTGAAGATGCGGAAGATGGAGTCCTGGAATTCCTCCTTGATCCCGATCCCGTTATCGCGCACGTACAGGACACAAAGCTCCCCCTGCTCCCGTTCACACCCGATCTCGACCCGGGGAGTGGGCTTGTCGTTTAACTTCACCGCGTTCTGGATGAGATTTCGGAATACCTCCTTGATGCGCGTCTCTATCCCCATCACCTCCGGCAGGTCCGGGGACACCACCACCTCCACGCCCTCGAGGATGGCGGAGAGGTCATGGCACACCTCCTCCACCAACTTCCGCAGGTTCAACCGCTCGAAGGCCGAGGGTTCGACCTTGATGGTGGAGAAGTGGAGGAGGTCCCGGATGAGCGCGATCATGTTCTCCCCCACCTCGCGGATGAGCTCGAGGTCCCGGCGGACGTGGGGGGGGAGGGACCCGTCGGGGTTGTTCTTCAGGATCTGATCCGCGAAGGCGACGATGGTCCGCGCCGGGGCCTTGAGGTCGTGGGCCACCGCCCAATCGTATTCCTTGAGGTTGCGGTTCATCTCCTCGAGGTCCTGGGTCTTCTTGAGGAGCTCCGCCTGGAGGCGTTTGAGGCGGGTGACGTCCACGTAGTAGTCGATCCTCCCGATCTGCTTCCCCCCCTGGGTTATGGGATAGGAGGAATACTCCAGGATCCGCTCCTCCCGGCGGAGGCCCGGCCGGATCCGGCAGGCGAAGTTCTCCACCTTCAATCCCTCCCGGTAGGCCCGCCTCACGGTGCGGGTGAACTCCTCGGGGGCCTCCAAGCGGAAGCGGATCTTCTCCAGGAGCTTGGTGGCCGGGGAGCCGATGCAGTTGTCCCGCGGGACGCCGAAGAACCGCTCGATGGCCCTGTTCGCCCAGATCACCTTGCCCGCGTTGTCGATCAGGACGACCCCGGCCTCCATGGTATCGATGGCGGCCTCGATGAGGTAACGGTACCTCACCTTTTCCTCCGCCAGCCTGCGGTTGAGTTCCTCCACCTCCGAGAGGTTGAGGGCCTCGAGCACGGCCCTCTTCCCGTCCAGGCGGCGGGCGTACACCTCCACGGGGACGCTGCGGTGTCCCTCGGTGATGAACCGGACCCTGACCTCCTGGATCCGGCCGACGTCGAAGAGCTTTCGCAGTTCCCCGCGGAAGCCGGCGATGTCCTCGGGGTGTACGTACTCGGAGAGGTGCAGGGTATTCCTCCCGGGCCAACCCAGGATACGCTTCGAGGTCCGATTGCGGCGGATGGCGTTCCCCTCCCCGTCGACGAGGTGGACGATGTTGGGGCTGTCCTCGAAGAGGACCTCGTTACAGATCAGGTCCAACTTGTTCACGCCCTTGGGTTGCTTCTTACCGGCTCCCGAAAGGCGTCGGAACATCTGCAGCCCCCCTCCCACCAGGGGCACCACCCCGAAATAGAGGAGCCCGGCCACCGTGGGAAGGCCCGGCCCCGTCTCCCCCAGAAGGGGCGCCGAGGCGGCCACGGCGAGTCCGGCCCCCAGACTCCCCCACAGCCATCCGCATCCCGCGAACACGGCGGTGGCCAATGCGTAGCCCGCGATGATCGCCCCGGGGCTCGGGGGGATGGGCAGAAGGTGGATGAGGCCCGTGAAGAAGGCATAAAAAACCAACACCATCCCCAATCGCCGTTTCTGACCCAGTGACATCACCGGGGACAATTTGGTGGGACGGAGGCCCGGGGACAAGGACACCGATCACCGTGGGCTGGAGAATTTTGTCGGGCACTTCAGATGATGGTGGAGCTGTCCACGGGGAGGGAGAAGGGCTCCACCAGGCGTTTCAGGTAATCCTCCTTGAGGATCTTGATCTTACGGTTCTCGAGCGCGATGATCCCGCGGGACTCCAGCTCCCCCAGGGTACGGATCGCGGTCTTGGACGAGACCCCCGCCATCTCCGCGAGTTCCCCGCGGGAGAGCTCTATCCCCAGCTTGCCCAGCGCGAGGATGAGGCGGGCGAGCCGTTCCTTGCTGGAGGCATAGGAACGCTCGGCGAGCTTGTTCTGGAATGCCTTCAGCTCCAGGGAAAGCCTTTCGAAGAAGCGGAAAATCACCTTGGGGTGGCGTTCCAGGAAATAGAAGAAGTCGCCCCGCTCGATGAACCCCACCTTGGAGGGGACGAGGGTCTTGGCATAGGCGTTGTGCACGGTCTTGTCGAACAGGGTAGTCTCCCCCAGCATCCCCCCCGGGCCGACGATCTTGAGGATCTGGGACTTCCCCTTGGCGGAACGCTTCACCACCTTCACCGCGCCGGAGAAAACCAGGTAAAAACCGAACGCCGGGGCTCCCTCCATGAAGATGAGCTCGTCGGCCCCGTAATCGATGTGGCGGATCATGGAGGAGAGCTTTTCCAAATCGTCCTTCTTGAGATCGGCGAAGACACGGAAATCTCTCAGCTCGATCATCCCCCCTCACCCGCACGCAGTCTAACGTGGAGCGCGAGTCCAGTCAAACCTGGTGGCCTCTTCTGTGCCTTGACGCGGGGGGAGCGGGGTTTATAGAATCGGAGTGCCCCTGGCCGGGGTGGCGGAATTGGCAGACGCGCTGGACTCAGGATCCAGTGGGGCATAAACCCCGTGTGGGTTCGAATCCCACCCCCGGCAGTACATGGATCTGGTGGGGACCTTAGAAGGCCTCTCCCAGGGTAGGATGGCCCTGGGAGAAATTATTGATGGGCTCTGGAAGCGCATCGAGGAAGTGGAGCCCAGGATAAAGGCCTTCCTCTCCCTGGCCTCGCCGGAGGACCTCAAGCGCGCGGGGGAGGGTCTCGCCGACAAGCCCCTGCGGGGCGTGCCCATCGCCGTCAAGGACAACATCTCCACCGTGGGCTTCACCACCACCTGCGGCTCCCGCTTCCTGGAGCGGTTCCGGCCGGTGTTCGACGCCACCGCGGTGGAGCGGCTCCGGGCCGCCGGGGCCCAGGTGCAGGGGAAGACGAACATGGATGAGTTTGCCATGGGCTCCTCCACCGAGCACTCCGCCTTCGGCCCCACCCGCAACCCCCACGACCCGGAGCGTGTCCCCGGGGGGTCCTCCGGGGGGAGCGCGGCGGCGGTGGCGGCGGGGGAGGCGTTGGCGGCCCTGGGGTCGGACACCGGGGGATCGGTGCGGCAACCCGCGGCCCTGTGCGGGGTGGTGGGGCTGAGGCCCACCTACGGCTTGGTATCCCGGTGGGGCCTCGTGGCCTTCGCCTCATCGCTCGATCAGATCGGGCCCATCACGCGCTCGGTGAGGGATTGCGCCCTCATCCTCTCCATCATCGCCGGTCATGATCCCCGGGATTCCACCTCCCTCCCGGCGGAGCCCCGGGACTACACCGCGGAGCTCGAGGGGGGGATCGCGGACTGGGTGTTCGGCCTGCCCAGAGAGTACGCCTCCCCCGAGCTCGGCGCCGAGGCCCTCTCCCTCATCGACCGCTGGACCTCCCTGATCGAGGAGCTCGGGGGAAGGGTAGTGGAGATCTCTCTTCCGCTTACGGAATACGCTCTCCCGGCCTACTACCTCATCGCCTCGGCCGAGGCCTCGGCCAACCTCGCCCGGTTCGATGGCGTCCGCTACACGGCCTCCGTCCCCGGGGAGACGGTGCGGGAGATGATCGCCGCATCGCGCACCTTCGGCTTCGGCCGGGAGGTGAAGCGGCGGATCATGCTCGGGACCTTCGCCCTCTCCGCCGGTTACTACGACCGCTACTACGGGAAGGCCCAGAGGGTTAGGACCCTGATCGCCCGGGAATTCGCGGACGCGTTCCGGGAGGTGGACATCATCTTCGGCCCCACCTCCCCCACCCCGGCGTTCCGCCTGGGGGAGAAGGCCGATCCCATCTCCATGTACCTCTCCGACATCTTCACCCTCCCCTCGGCCCTGGCCGGGGTGCCGGCCATCTCCATCCCGGGGGGGAGGATCGGTGGCCTCCCCTTCGGGCTCCAGCTCATCGCCCCCAGGCTCCAGGAGGGCAAGCTCCTCCGGGCCGCCTACGCCCTGGAACAGGCGTTACCCTGAATCCCCATGTCGCGCTTGATCGACGCCGCCGGTTTCCTGGAACTCCTGCAGCGCAATCCCGATGCCGACCCCGAAAGGTTCCTCTCGCTCTGGGAGGGATTCTACCGCGAGGGCTATCCCGAGCTTTTCCGGCTGCAGGTGGAGTGCCACGCCAGGGAGAGGCTGGATTGGCGGGAGATCGCCCTAGAACGCGTGTTCCCGGATCTTCCCCAGCGATTGCCCGCCATGGAGGCCGCCGCGGGCGTCCTCCCCGGGATCTGGGGCCGGGTTCTGGGGAGGGCCAAGGAGTCCCTGGGGTTCCGTGAGGAGGTCGCCGGGGTTATGTACGTGGGGATCGGATGCGGCGCCGGCTGGGCCACGAATTACTCCGGCGAGCCCGCGGTCCTCTTCGGCCTGGAGATGATCGCCGAGCTCGACTGGCATGTGCCCGATAGATTGGAGGGCCTCGCCGCCCACGAGCTCGGCCACGTGATCCACCGCGCCTGGCGGGGCGAGGACCTCGAGCCCCTTGAAGAGCGCCCCGCGGGGCTCCTCTACACCGAGGGCTTCGCCCAGAGGCTGGAGGAGATCATCCGCGGGGGGAGAAGCTTCCATCAGGGGGAGGGAGCCGGTTGGGTCGAGCGCTGTCGGGCGCTCCTTCCCGAGATCGCCCGGGAGTACCTCGCCAAGTTGGACGGGGGAGATGTGCGGGGGTTCTTCGGCTCGTGGCTCGATTTCCGTGGGCTGAAGTACGCCGGCTATTTCCTGGGCCACCGGTTCATCCGGCATCTCGAGGTGAAATACACGCTGCGGGAGATCGCGTCGTTGGCGCGGGAAGCCATCGAGGCGGAGGCCCGCGCTTTTCTCGAGGCTCTCCTGTAATCGGGACAAGGCCCGCCCTAAACGACTCGCCTTATCGGCGCGCCGTCACGTGGATCGGCCCAGGGCTTGGAGGAGTTTCCACCCGGTGGGGAGGATGATGACCGCCGCGAGAAGCTTCAAGAGGTCGCCGGGGACAAAAGGCAGGAGTCCCAATCGGAGGACCTTGTCCGGGCCCACGTATCCCGCGAGCCACGGGAGGCCGAGGATGTAGATGAGAGAATTTCCCACGGCCATCGAGATGGCGCAGGTCCACGGGCGACGGTCCCAGCCCCGTTGGGCCAACAGCCCCACTGTATAGGCGGCAGCCACGAATCCCAAGAGGTAACCCCCGGTGGGCCCGAGGAT
>JAJRVI010000123.1 GCA_024277405.1 Fidelibacterota bacterium | reverse complement strand
TTCCTCGTCGTATGTGGGCGGAACCGGAGGCTCCGGGGGAAATTGCGGGGGAAGCGGTGGCGGAACAGCGTCCGGATCTACTGGTTCGTGGAGGGCCTCGAGGACCTCATGTGGGCGGCGGACGTGCTCGTCACCAAGGCCGGTCCCCTCTCCATCGCCGAGGGCCTCGCGGCAGGGCTTCCCCTCCTGATCTACGACGCGGTGCCGTACCAGGAGGTGGGCAACGCCCGCTGGGTCGAGCGTTCGGGGGCGGGCCTCTTCGTGCCCGATCCCCGTCAGGCCGCTGGTGTCCTCCGGCGCTGGATCTCCGATCGCGATGAGCTCGCCCGGAGGGCGGCACGGGCGCGGGAAGCGGCGGACCCGGGCAGCGCCTACGGGGTGGCCGCCGCCATCGGGGAGGTAGTCGGTCTCCCCGCGCCCCAGAGAGGGGGGACCCCGCGGTGAGATTCAGGGTCGAGGAGATCCCGCTGGGCGATCGGCGCCTCCGGGACTTCGTCGCGGTCCAGTGGGAGATCCAGCACGGCGATCCCAACGCCGTCCCTCCCCTGCGGGGGGATCTGCTGGGGAACAGGCTCCTCGGGCTCGTGGGCCTGCTCACCCCCCGGCACCCGTACCATCGCCACGCCGAGGTCACCCACTTCCTCGCGCGCTCGGGAAGGAGGTTCCTCGGCCGCGTCGCGGCGGCGGTGAATCACCGCTTCAATGGACATTACGGCCGCAGGGTGGGGTTCTTCGGGTTCTTCGAGTGCGTGGACGATTTCGCCGTGGCCCGGGCCCTCCTGGATCGGGCACGGGATTGGCTCGCGGAGCGGGGGATGGAGGCGATGCGGGGCCCGGGCGGCTACTCCAACGCCACCCACGAGCCCTACCAGGCGGTGCTCGTGGAGGGGTTCAACACGCCCCCCACCGTGGAACTCACCCACAATCCCCCTTACTACGGGGAGCTCCTGGAACGCTATGGCCTGCGCAAGGTCAAGGACTATTACGCCTACTGGATCGCACCGGGTGGTCCCGATAACCCACGCCTCCAGCGCCTGGCCCGGGAGGTCAAGGCCCGCCGCGGCATCGAGACCCGCCCCGCGGTCCTCCGGCGCCTTCGGGAGGAGGTGGGCCTCATCGTCTCCATCTACAACGAGGCGTGGGCGGCGAACTGGGGCTTCCTCCCCCTGACCGATGCCGAGGCGGACGCCATGGCGCGCAGCCTCCGGATCATCGTGGACCCCGAGCTCGTGCGTTTCGCCTACGTGCGCGGGGAGCCGGCGGCGGTGATCGGCTTCATCCCGGATCCAAACGTCGCGTTCCGCCCCCGCTGGCGTTGGCCTCTGGACACGGACGCCGCGCGCGTCCTGCGCCTGCTTCTCACGAGGCGTCGCATCCGAAAACTGCGCCTCATGTTCTTCGGGGTGCGCCCGGGCTTCCGGCGGTTGGGCGTGGACGCCGTGCTATATCAGGAGGCACTGGAGATCGCGTGGTCCCGCGGCTATAGGGAATGTGAGGCATCGATGATCCTGGAGGAGAACGATCTCATCATCAGGGCTGCCGAGGCCGTGGGGGGCCGCCGCTACAAGACGTGGCGGATCTACGAGATGCCCCTCGCTTGATCACCGGCAGCGCAGCACGGACAAAGGGAATATGGGGATAAAGGTCGTCCTCTTCGATATGGACGGGACCATCTGGGACGCCCCCCTGGATTGGGGCGAGGCCCGTCGGCGGATCGGTGTGCCGGACGATGGCCTCCCAATCGCCCATCACCTGGCACGGCTCCCCCGGGAGGAGCGGGCCGAAAAGGAGGCGCTCCTCCGCCGTTTCGAGGCGGAGGGCATCAAACGGGGGAAGCCCGCCCCCGGGGCGGCGGGACTCCTCCGCTTCCTGCGGGAACGCGGGATCAGGTGCGTCCTCGTCACCAACAACTCCCGGGAGAGCGCCGCGGCGGTGCTCCGGGCGACAGGGCTTTCCTTCGATGCCGTCTTCACCCGCGAGGATGGGGCCCTGAAGCCCGAGCCGGAGGCGCTCCTCCGCCCCCTCGCCCGCATGGGGGCGAGCCCCGAGGAGGCCGCGCTCGTGGGTGATTCCCACCACGACCTCGTCGCCGCCCAGCGGGCCGGGATCCGGGAAGTGATCCTGATCTCCCCCAGTCCGAGGGCCAGGTCGTTCTTCCCCCCGGGGGCACGGTTCCACGAGGCCAAGGACCTGTTCGAGGCCCGGTCCATTTTGGAGGAGATCATCGGGTCGGATCCGTGAAGGTCGTCCCGATTTGCCACCCCCGCCGGAGGTGGGTTACCTTTGAGTACTATGCGGAAATGGATAGCAGTGGGTCTCCTCTTCATCGGGTTCGCGGCCGGCGCGGCCGAGGTCGAGCTCCTCTTCTTTCATATCGCGGGTTGTACCCAATGCGCCCCCATGAAGGAGTTCCTGGATGAGCTCACAGCGCGGTATCCGGAGCTGAGGGTGATCTCCTACGAGGTGGCCCTTTCGCCCAAGAACTGGCGGCTCATGATGCGGCTCGCCGACGCCTACGGCCTCGAGGACGTGGAGGTCCCGGTTGTGTTCGTGGGGGACCTCGGGGTCGCGGGTCCGGGCCGGGCGAACGAGCTCCTCATCGAGGAGGAGGTACAACGCTGCATCGCTGCCGGATGCCCCTCGCCCCTGGAGCGTCTTGGCCGCGGCAGGTGGATACCGGCGCTGAACCCGCTGGAGACGGTGGTGATCATCCTATTCGCCGCGTGGGTGCTTTATCTGTTGACCGGCAGGTAGAGGGGAAAGGAGGGAGAGTGCTCGCGAAGAATCCGGTCGATCTCTCGGGGTTGTCCCCCGATGTCCGGGATCGGGAGATCCTGCGCCTCGGCATGATAGCGGAGCTCGACGCCATAAACCTCTATGAGCAGCTCGCCGCCGCGGCCGCGGATGAGACCGTCAAGAGGGTCCTCCTGGATATCGCCCGGGAGGAGAAAACCCATGTTGGGGAGTTCCTGGAGCTTCTGCTGCGGCGCGACGCCGAACAGGTCGAAGAACTGGAGGAGGGAAAGGAGGAGGTGGAGGAGCTCGGGGACTAGGGCTTGTTCACCCTTTTCCACTGGGTTTAGAATTCCTCCGAAAACTCGGGGACGAAGCGGCGGGAGGCCCCCGTTTCTTCCCCTTTTGATGGAGGTGTTTGTGGTGCGGAGGTTTCTCCTCGTTTCTTTGGTCTTCCTTTTGGGCTTCTCCCTTTTGGGAGCGGAGAAGAAGGTGCCACCGATCGGACCCATCCCCATGACTCCCCTCTCGCAGTTGCTCTACTTCGCGGTGGCCTCGGAGAACCCCGGCTCGGTCTACCAGGTCAATTTGCTCACCAAAGACCTCTCCGTTCTGTATACGCGTCCCCGTGGCCGACTCTACAGCTTCACCTTCCACCCCGAAATCCCCGAGAAGCTCTACTACGTGAACGCCAACGACACGAAGATCTTCCGGGTCCTTTGGCTCCGCGACCACGGGTCAGAGGAAGAGGTGGTCTACCAGCACACTACCTACGTGCGTGACATCGCGTTTGGTCCCGAGCCCATCACCGG
>JAJRVI010000122.1 GCA_024277405.1 Fidelibacterota bacterium | reverse complement strand
TGAGCGCAAGCGGAGGAAGCGTGGGAGAGATCGCGCAGGGCACGGGGTTCTCCCAGGTTTGGGGGCGGCACGGGTCCTGGCATCTCGGCCTCGTTCCCTCACTTTCATCTCCCCCCTAATATCCCCTCCCCTAAATATCCTATATCCCTCCCTCCCCGGTGTCCCGCGATGAAGGTTTCTCGGGGGGCCGTACCCGCAAAAGTCGAGCGCAGCGTCATGACGGCTTTGGGAACATTACCGAGGGCCGCTAAAATGCCTTTCAGATGAGGGAAGAGGTAGCGCGCAAATGGTATAAGCAGGCGGTCCACGACCTGGAGATGGCCGAGAAGAACCTCGAGATCGGCGGCTACGATGTCGCCGCCTTCCTCGCGCATCAAGCGGTGGAAAAACTGCTCAAAACCATCCTGATACTCCGGGAGAAGGAGGTTCCCCGCACCCACTACCTGGACCAGCTCTCACGGGAGGCGGGGCTCCCCGAAGAGCTCCATGAGCGGGTATTGGATCTCACGCCCGATTACACCCTCTCCCGCTATCCCGACGTCTCGGACCGCGTCCCTTACGAGCATTATGACGAAGCGGTCGCCGCGGAGAAAGTGGCCACGGCGCGGGCGGTTCTCGAGTACTTCCGGGCCGAGTGGGGGAAGTGGTGAGAGGGGACCCCTGGGTAGAGCGGTTCTTGAGAGAGGTCCTGCCCAAACTGGAACGGGAGCTCAGGCCATCGTTGGTGGTCCTGTTCGGTTCGCGCATCCGGGGTGACGCGGCCGAGGACTCGGATCTCGACGTGATCGTGGTCTCCGAGGCCTTCGCGGGTATCCCCTTCCTCAAGCGCATGCCCATGCTCCTCAAGCTCGCGGATTTCGGGATGCACGTCGATTTCCTCTGCTACACCCCGGAGGAGTTCAGGCGCCTCAGGGGCAGTTCCCTCATCATCTCCCAGGCCCTGCGGGAGGGCTTGATTATCAGAGGGGATGGGAGCCTTGAGGGCGGTGCGGATGAGGTGGACGAGGGGCCCGCGGCATGATCACTCCTTCAGGGCACGTTGGATCACGCCGCCGCCGAGTACCTCCTCCCCCCGGTAGAACACCGCCGCTTGCCCCGGGGTCACCGCCCGCTGGGGCACCTCGAAATTCACATGAGCCTCACCGTTCCTCAGCACCACTTCGCAGGGGACGGGGGCGGCCCGATACCGTATCTGCACCTCGCAAGCGAACTCTTCCCCGGGAGGCTCCCCCGCGATCCAGGTGAGCTCCTCCGCCACGAGCCCCCCGGCGTACAGCGCGCTCTCCGGCCCCACCACCACCGCGTTCCGCCCGGGGTCCAGGGCCACGACGTATAGGGCCTCGCCCGTGGAGACCCCGAGCCCCCGGCGCTGGCCCACGGTGTAGCGGGGAAGGCCTCTGTGGGTCCCGAGCACCCGCCCCGAGAGGTCCACGATGGGCCCGGGCGGGGCATCGGGGATCAGGGACCCGATCCCCTCCGGGGCGAAACAGAGGTCCTGGGACTCGTGGAGATAGGCGGCGGTGAAGCCCCGCTCCCGGGCGATCCGCTTCACCTCCTCCTTGGTCATCTCCCCGATGGGGAAGAGGGCCCGGGAGAGCTCCCCCTGGGTGAGGGAGTAAAGGAAGTAGGATTGGTCCTTCGCGGGATCCTGCCCCCGTAGGAGGAGAAATCTCCCCCTCTCCTCGCGGATGCGGGCGTGGTGGCCGGTGGCGATGTAGGGGATGCCGCGCTTATCGGCCTCGCGCAGAAGCAGGGCGAACCGTACCTCCCGGTTGCAGAAGGTGCAGGGATTCGGGGTCCTCCCCTCGCGATAGGCCTGCAGCGTGGGCTCGATCACCAAACGCCGGAATTCCTCATGGGCTTGAACGGTCTCGTGGGGGATGCCGAGCTCCTTGGCGGCCAGGGCCGCGGCGTCCACGGAACAGCACTGGTTCTCATATGGCCCCTCGGGATCCCAGAGCCAGAGGGTGATCCCGTGGACGTCGTACCCCCGCTTCAACAGGAGATAGGCGCAGACGGTGGAGTCCACGCCCCCCGACATCCCCACGAGGACCTTGTTCGTCACGTTACCCCTGCCCCTCCTCCACGTGTACCGGCACGATGCAGATGAACCTGAACTCGCCGGACCCGGTGTTGCGGAATTGGTGCTCCTCGTCCGGTACCACCAGGGCCACGGCGCCCGGGGCGAGGCGATGGGTCCCCGATTCGGTCCAGAGCTCCCCCTCCCCCTCGAGCACCAATACCCCGTGCTCGTAGGGGTGCCGGTGTTTCGGGGAATGACCCCCGGGCCCCAGGGTGAAGAGGCGCACCGCGAAGGTGGGGGCTCCATCACCGGGTCCGATGAGGAGCTGTTTCGTTGCGTTCACCACCGAGGTCCCGTCGGAGATATCCACCGCCTCCACCTGCGAGACCCTCTTTACGACGGCCACCTTCCCTCCTTTACCGCGTTCCCGCAGCGGGACTTCCCGTCCCGGACAAGCCACGCCGGGCTCAAAGCTCCAAAGCCAGAAAGGGGACGAGGAGCTCGTTCTCCGTGAGCCCCCCGTGCATCCCCCGCAGCTTGAATTCCTCCCCCTCCGGCCAGAAGAAGAGCTTCCTCCCCTTCGCCAGGGCCACGAGGTCCCCCAGCCGGGCCCGGATGTAGTCGGTCGGGGACTCGAGGCCCCAGATTCCCTTCGCCAAGGCCTCTTCCGTGGACATGACCAGGAACTCACCGGGGTAACGCTCCTCGAGGTACTCCCGGAGGATGGGCTCCTTTCCCCTGCGCACGAAGAAGTAGCCGGCGCGCAGATCCCCCACCGGGGGCAGGATCAGCGCCCGCCGTAGCACCGGGTCCTTGCTGCAATCGATGGGGTCCCGTTGGGGGTCCACCGGCACGAACCCGTGGTCGGCGGTGATGAGGATGGTGACGCCCCGTTCCCGCTCCAGGAGCCCCTCCCGCAGCGCCCTGAAGAAGAGGGCGACCTCCACGGCGAAGGCCTCGGACTCGGGGCCGTAGAGATGGGCCAGGGTGTCGGTCACCGGCCAGTAAACCGCGAGGAGCGCCCTCCCCTCTCGGGAGAGGGCTTGACGGAGGAGGACGAACAGATCGGAGAGGCCGATGAATGGCACGATCTCCGCCACCCCGCGGTAGAGGATCCCCGAGAGGCCGGAGTTCACGATGTACTTGGGGAGGAAAAGGAGAACCCTCGCCCCGGCCTGGCCGAGGAGCTCGTAGATCGTGGGCACCGTGACGAACTTCTCCAGGTCCACGCCCACGTTCTTGATGGAATCGCTCGGGGCGCCCGGGGTGGCGAGCTTGATCATGTTGACCACCGCCCCCACCTCCTGGAGGAAGAGCTTGTACCCCAGGACCCCGTGGACGATGGGGCTCGCGCCGGTGGAGAGGCTGGCGAGGGCGGTGGTCGTGGTGGGGGGGAAGACGGAGGTGAGGGGGATGTAGATCCCCCGCGCGGTGAACGGCGAGAGGTCCACGGTCCCCGCGGACCGTAGTTCCTCCAATTTCAGGTAACCCAGGCCGTCGACGATGAAGCTCACCACCTTATCGGACGCCGCGAGCGAGAGCTCGTCCCTCAAAGAGAGGTCGTAATGTTCCGCTCCGAGGAGGTCCAGGATGGTATCGGTCACGGCGAGGAGGGAGTAGCGCTCGTAATGGGGGCGCGCCCCAGCGGTATCCTGGACGATCTTTTGCAAGATCTCTTGTCTTATATCCATGGCTTGCGCATTATACCCAAGCGCAGACCACATCCGTGGAGGGGATACCCATGGCGGAGTGCGTGAACAAGGGGCGGAACCTCGAGCGGTGCCCGTGTACCTGGCCCAACTGTCCCCGGAAGGGGATCTGTTGTGAATGCCTGCACTATCATCTCTCCCACAACGAACTTCCCGCGTGCTGCTTTCCCCCCGAGGTAGAGCGCACCTACGACCGGTCCTTCAGGAGGTTCGCCGAGCTCCACGGGAGCTGATAGGATGCAGAACCGCAAGGTCGCCCAGATCCTGTACGAGGTCGCTGATCTCCTCGAGCTCGAGGGGGTGGAGTTCAAGCCCCGGGCGTACCGTCGCGCCGCCCAGGCGGTGGAGTCCTGCCCCATCCCCATCGAGGACCTCGTGCGCGAGGGGCGGGTGACCGAGCTTCCCGGGGTGGGGAAGTCCATCGCCGAGAAGATCGAGGAGATCGTCAAGACGGGGAGGCTCCGCTACCACGAAGAGCTCAAGAAGAAGCTCCCCATCGACCTCCACTCCCTCACCCAGGTGGAGGGCGTGGGCCCCAAGATCGCCAAGCTCCTCTACGAGCATTTGGGCGTGAGGAACCTGGACGACCTCGAGCGGGCCGCCCGGGAGCACCGGATCCGCGCCGTCCCCGGCCTCGGGCCCAAGGTGGAGGAGAAGATCCTCCGGGGCCTGGCCGAGGCGCGGAAGACCGAGAAACGGGTGCTCCTCGGCTATGCCCTCCCGTTGGCGGAGAGGATCCGCGACGAGCTCGTAAAGAGCGGCCTTTTCAAGGCCGTGGCGATCGCGGGGTCGCTGCGGCGGGGGAGGGAGACCATCGGGGATATCGACATCCTCGGGATCTCCGATCGCCCCGCCGAGGCATCGGACCTATTCGCCGGCCTCCCGGACGTGGAGGAGGTGCTGGCCAAGTGACCGAAGAAGACCTCGGTGAGACTCGGGGATGGCATCCAGGTGGACCTGAGGATCGTGCCCGAGGAGTCCTTCGGGGCGGCGTTGCAGTACTTCACCGGATCCCAGGCCCACAACATCCGCCTGCGGGAGAGGGCGGTCTCCCGCGGGTTCAAGCTCAACGAGTACGGGGTCTTCAGGGGGGAGGAGAGGATCGCTGGCCGCACCGAGGAGGAAGTCTACCGGGCCCTGGGCCTCCCCTGGATCCCGCCGGAGTTGCGGGAGGACCGCGGGGAGATCCAGGCCGCCGAGGAGGGGGGGCTTCCCAAGCTGGTCGAGCCCGACGAGATCCGAGGGGATCTCCATGTCCACACCGAGTGGTCGGACGGAAAGGGCTCGCTGGAGGAGATGGCCGAGGCAGCTAGGGCCCTGGGGTACGAATACATCGCCATCGTGGATCACTTCCGCTTCGCCCAAGCTATCCCCGGCCTCGATCCCGAGGGGCTCCTCCGTCAGGTGGAGGAGATCGGGAGGCTCAACGGGGAACTGGATGGGATACGGTTGCTGTGCGGCGTGGAAGCGAACATCCTCCCCGACGGCTCCATCGATGTCCCCCGTGAGGTCCTGGGGGCGCTCGACCTCGTGGTGGCGGCGGTTCACACCCAGATGCGCATGCCCAAGCGGGAGATGACGAAGCGGCTCCTCGCCGCGATCGAGAACGAGGATGTGGACGTCATAGCCCATCCGAGCGGGAGGCTCATCGGCGAGCGGTCCGCCTACGAGGTGGACTGGGAGGAGATATTCCGCCGGGCCGCGAAGTACGGGACGATCCTCGAGATCAACGCCAACCCCCAACGCTTGGACCTATGCGCCGAGCACATCCGTGAGGCGGTGGAAACGGGGGTGCTGTTGGCGTTGGGGACCGACGCACACCACCCGGACCACCTGGCGTTCATGCGCTACGGGGTCCTGACCGCCCGCCGCGGTTGGGCCGAGGCGGGGCACATCGTCAACACCCTGCCTCTGGAGGACCTCCTCCGGGCCCTCAAGTAGGCCTTGTCCCCCGTTCCGTATTGGGCGAAACTGTGATGGATGCTTGCTGAGGTGTTTCGGGGGTCGAGTCGGTGATGAGGGAGCTCGTGGTGGGCGGGATCGCGTTCGATCAGGAAGATAAGTCCCCGGTCCTCCTCCTCAAGGACCTCGTCAGCCCGCGTTACATCACGTTGCGCATCGGGGCCCCCGAGGCCATGGCCATCCTCCTCCACCTTCAGGGGACGCCCCCGCCCCGGCCCTTCACCCACGACCTCATGAAGACGTTGCTGGAATCCATGGGATGTGTGCTCGAGCGGGTGGTGCTGGTGGACGTGGTGGAGGGAATCTGTTACGCCAACCTCTGGTTGAGGCTCCCCTCGGGGAAGATCCGCAAGGTGGATGCCCGGCCCTCGGACTCGGTGGCCTTGGCCCTCCGCACCGGCTCCCCCATCTTCATCGAGGACGAGCTTTTCGAGGAACTGGCCCAGGAGTTCCCCGATATCGAATTGCAATAGGGTTCACCCGCGAGTTCTCCGCATGGACGGGCCCGGAAGGGGGATTTTGCCAGGGAGGTGGGGGGATAATCCGCAGGATTTGGGATGTGACCCTCACGGTGCGGGACCTCGAGCGGGCGGTGGCGTTTTACAGGGATGTCCTCGGACTCAGCCTGAAGTACCGGTTCGAGGACTACGCCGGGTTCGACGTGGGCGGTGTGGAGCTCGGCCTCAAGACCTGGGGAGGGTTGGAGCCCCCACGGGAGGGGGAGCCGGTGGTGAACTTCCTGGTGGACGACGTGGATCGGGCCTGCCGGGAGCTTTCCGCGAGAGGAGTGGGGTTCACCAAGGGGCCCGAGGACACCCCCTGGGGCGGGCGGATCGCCATATTCCACGACCCGGACGGGAACACCCTCCAGCTCACCCAGATCGATTGGCGGAGGTACTTCTCCGCCTGCGCGGGATGAGGGATCGGGCCCTTGACGCCCAGGGCGCATGGGATGAAGGTCATCGGCATCGTGGGGAGCCCGCGCCGCGGGGGAAACACCGATCTCCTGGTGGAGTCGGTGTTGGAGGGGGTCAGGGCCCACGGGCTGGAGACGGAGAAGGTCCTCCTCGGGGAACTCCACATCCGACCCTGCCGGGCCTGTTATTCCTGTGCCGGTTCCGGGCGGTGCGTGCTCGATGACGACTTCCATTGGCTGTTGGAAAAGGTCCTGGAAGCGAATGGATTCGTGCTCGGCTCGCCGATGTACGTGGGGACGGTGACCGCCCAGATGAAGGCGTTCGTGGACCGGGTGGACTGCTCCCAGGTGGAGATGGTGCTCAGACCCGATGGGGAGGCGCGGTTCCGCCGCCGGCACCGGGGCCGCTACGGGGTCATCGTGGCAGTGTGTGATCTTTCCCCCGCGGCCGTGCTGCGCCACTGCGCGGAGGTGCTGGGGACGTGTCTCCGCGATCTCGGGGCCCGGCCGGTGGATGAGGTGCTGGCCCGGCGGCTCTCCGACATCGGGGACGTGCGGAAGAGGCCGGAACTGTTGGCGCGGGCGTTCCGGGCGGGGGAACGGTTGGCCGCGGCCATTAGGGGAGGTGAGACGGGGTGAGTGAGGCCGATGTGCAGAGGATCCTGGGACTCATTGAGGCGTATGAGCTGGCCTTCGAGGCGGCGGATGCGGATGGGATGGCGAGTCTCTTCCGGATCGACGATCCCCGTTTCGTGGAGGTAGAAAACCACGTCCTCGAACCCTTCGGTCGGGAGCCGTTCCTCTGGATCATGGACTGGATCAGGGAGAACCAACCGCCCGGCTGGAAGATGAGGTTCCACGACACCCAGATACACCTCCTCTCCCCGGAGGTGGCCTACTCCGTCTCGCTGCGGGAGGAGGAGATCGAGGGGAAGAAAACCAGTAGCAGGGTCACACGGATCTTCCTCAAGAAGGGCGAAGAGTGGCGGATCATTCACGGCCATTTCTCCCGGTTTCCGGAGTAGAAGGAGCCGCGTCGAGAGCGGGAGATATGCGGTCCCAAGGGAGTGAAGGTGTTCCGGAAGATGACGCCGATGCTGTTGGTGGAGGGCGTGGAGCGGGGGATCCGGTTCTACTGTGAGGTCCTGGGCGGGAGGCTCGCCGCGGTTTACCCTGAGCAGCCGCCCCCCGAGTGGGCATCCCTCGAACTGGACGGGGTGGAGCTCATGCTATGGGAAAAGCGTGCGGCCAGGGCGGAACACCGGGGCCTGGAGATCCCGGAGAACCCTGCGAGCACCATCCTCTACTTCTATGTGGACGACGTGGACGCCCTCTACGAGCAGGTGAAGGAGGTGGCCGAGGTGTTGATGGCCCCCGTGGATCAGTTCTAC
>JAJRVI010000121.1 GCA_024277405.1 Fidelibacterota bacterium | reverse complement strand
GCGCCAAAGTCCGCGAGGCCATGAACTGGCTCATCGATCGGAATTACATCGTGGAGGAGATCTACAAGGGCCTCGCCATCCCGCGGTATCTCCCGTTGACCCCCACCTTCCCCGACTACGCCAAGCTCATCGACAAGGCGAGGGAGCTGGAGGCCAAGTACGCCCCCAACCCCGAGAAGGCCAAGGAGATCATCTTCGCCGAGATGGAGAAACTGGGGGCCGAGCTCGTCGATGGCAAGTGGTATTACAAGGGCGAACCCGTCACGATCATCTTCCTCATCCGCACCGAGGACGAGCGGAAGGAGATCGGCGATTACGTGGCCGGCCTGCTCGAGGAGCTCGGGTTCACGGTGGACCGCCGCTACGGGATCTCGAGCGATCTTCTTAAATGCTGGATCTTCACCGATCCGGCCGAGGGGTGCTTCCACATCTACACCGCCGGTTGGGTGAGCACCGTGATCTCCCGTGACCAGGGTGGCAACTTCGACTTCTTCTACACCAACCGTGGCCTGGGCCTCCCGCTGTGGCAGGCCTATTACGTGAAGCCCGAGGCCGACGAGGTCTTCAAGCGGTTGGCTTACAACGACTATTCCACCATCGAGGAGCGCCTCGAGCTCATGAAGAAGGCCCTCGACTACGCCATGGAGAACTCCGTGCGCGTCTGGCTCACCAACGAGGCCCCGATGTTCGCCCACCACAAGGATCTCAGCGTGGCGGTGGACCTCGCCGGCGGCGTGTACGGTTCGTGGCTGTGGTCCTACACCATCCACTGGAAGGACGAGGCCGGGAACCCGGTGGAGGGCGGCACCGTCCGGATCGCCATCGGCGAGATGTTCAACGAGCCGTGGAACCCGGTGGCCGGCACGAACTGGATCTACGACCAGATGCCCATCCGCGGCACCGGCAACCCGTTCGTGCTGCCGGATCCGTTCACCGGGCTCTATCACCCGCAGCGGGTAGAGAAGGCCGAGGTCTACGTGCAGAAGGGCCTCCCCGTGGGTAAGACCCTCGATTGGGTGAGCCTCGACTTCGTGGACGAGATCAAGGTGCCCGAGGATGCCTGGGTCGACTGGGACGCCGCCAACCAGCGGTTCATCACCGCGGGCGAGAAGTTCCCCGAGGGCGTGACCGCCAAGGTCAAGGTGGTCGTCCACTACGACCCGGCGTTCCTCGAGGACCTCTGGCACGATGGCTCCAAGTACTCCATCGCCGATATCCTCATGCCCTTCATCCTCGGCTTCGACCGCGGCAAGGAGGAGTCCCCCATCTTCGACGAGGCGGTGAAGCCCGATCTCGAGGCCTGGCTCGAGTACTTCAAGGGTCTCCGCATCGTCTCGGAGGATCCGCTCGTGATCGAGTACTACACCGACTCCATCGATCTGGACGCCGAGTGGCTCGCGGCCGGCGCGGTGCTCGACGCCTTCTACTCCCAGGGGCCGGCCCCGTGGCACTCCATCGCGATAGGCATCCTGGCCGAGGCCGCGGGCGAGGTGGCCTTCTCCGCCGATAAGGCCGACAAGAAGGGCGTCGAGTGGGTGAGCTACATCGCCGGTCCCACCCTCGACATCCTGAAGAAGTACCTCCAGCAGGCCATCGACGAGGGCTACATCCCCTACGCCAACGTGCTCGGGAAGTACATCACCAAGGAGGAGGCCATCGCCCGGTACCAGAACCTCCTCAAGTGGTACGAGGAGAAGGGCCACTTCTGGGTGGGCGACGGCGTCTTCTACATCGACTCTGTCGACACCCTGGCCCGGACACTCACTCTTAAGCGGTTCGAGGCCTTCCGCGACCCGGCCGACAAGTGGCTCCGCTTCTCCGAGCCCAAGATCGCGTCCATCGACTTCATCGGGGCCCCCGAGGTCCTCGAGATCGGCAAGGGCGCCATCATCCCGGTGAACATCACCTTCAAGGAGGAGCCCTATCCGCCCGAGGAGATCGACTTCGTGAAGTACCTCCTCTTCGACGCGGAGGGCAACCTCGTCGCCCTCGGCACCGCGGAGTACTTCGGCGGGCCCACCTGGAACGTGGTGCTCACGCCGGAGATCACCTCCAAGCTCCCCGAGGGCACGGTGAAGCTGGAGGTCGCCGTCTCCTCCAAGGTCGTCGCCATCCCGTCCTTCGCGGACATCGAGTTCATCGCCGTGCCGTAACGGATGCGGGCGGAAAGGGCCCGGGAAGCTTGAGCTTCCCGGGCCCTTTTTTTATAATCCTGTGCCTAAAATCCCGCTTTTCCCCAAGGAGAGGAGAGTTGGCGAGAGCGAAAAGGCCGGTCCGCCCCAAAGGCAGGAAAGGACAGGCATTTCTCAGATTAGCCCGTTACACCCTGTTCCGCGGTTTCGCCGTTTGGGTCGCGTTGGTGGCGGGGATCTTCCTCACCATCATCATCGCCAACATGGGCGGCTACGTGGACAAGATAAAGATCGCGCAGATCAACGAGACCGTGAGCGCCTCCGTCTTCATGAACCCCGCCTATCAGCACCTGACGTCCGAGGAGAAACGCGAGCTCATCCAGAAGCTGGTGCAGCTTGAGATCGAGCGGCTGGAGCTCGACAAACCATTCATCCGCTTCGATAGGTATTTCTGGAAGTCCCGCGCCTTCCGGTACCTCGCCGACGCGCTCGTCTTCAACCTGGGATTCGCCGAGCATATCCACAGTACCAGCGGATCGAAGAAGGTCTGGATCATCATCCAAGAGCGGTTACCCTATTCCGTCCTGCTCTTCACCACGGCGAGCCTCATCGTCTTCTTCGCCTCCATCTTCGTGGCCCTGATCCTCTCCCGTCGTTACGGGAGCGTTTGGGATAGGATGTCCGTCTCCTTGGCCCCCCTTTCCACCGCTCCTCCCTGGTTCTACGGGATCATCCTGATCATGATCTTCGCGGCCCAGCTGCGCCTCCTCCCCTTCGGCGGGTTCGTGAGCATCCCCCCACCCAAGGATATGTTGGGGTACGCCCTCAGCGTCATAGAACACATGATCCTCCCCCTCGCGGCGTGGTTCATCTCCGGGATCTTCGCCGCCGTCTACAGTTGGAGGACGTTTTTCCTCATCTATTCCAGCGAGGACTACGTGGAGATGGCCAGGGCCAAGGGGGTGCCCGGACGGGCGCTCGAGCGCCGGTACATCCTGCGCCCCACCCTCCCCCCCATCATCACCGGTTTCGCCCTGATGCTCATCTCGGCATGGATGGGGGCGATCATCACCGAATCGGTGTTCAACTGGCCCGGGTTGGGATCGCTTTACATCACGGCGATAAACGGGTTCGACACGCCGGTCATCGTGGGCCTCACGATGATCTACGCGTACCTCCTGGGGGTGACCGTGTTCCTTCTCGATTTCATCTATGCCATCGTGGATCCACGGATCAAGGTCGGAGGAGGTAGCACGGCATGAGGAAACTGATCGAGGTGTTGCGCGAACTCGCCCGCTTCAAGGCCGCCCTGGTGGGCCTCGTCATCCTCACGTTCATCGTCGCCCTCGCCATTTACACCGTCATCGCCATCCCCTACGGGGAGGCGGTGCGCCTCTGGCGCGGCGGCGAGGAGATGTGGCGCTACAACCCGGTGAACGCGAAGCCGGCGTGGATAAACTACTTCACCCCGAAGTCCCTCCCCGTGACCCGTATCCTCTCCTCCGCTATGGACGCCGTGGTGACGGAGGAGCCGCTGGGGAAGACCTCGCGGAAGGTGCACATCACCTACACCTTCGATTACCGGGCGGATGTGCCCCCCTCCGAGCTCGCCATCGTGTACAAGCCGGTGTTCGAGAAGAAAGGTCCATTGGTCACCGTCACGTGGGTGACACCCGATGGGCGCGAGATAAAGTTCGGGAGGATGAGCATAAAATCGGTCTCGGGGAGCGGCAGCCACTGGTATTCCATATCCCGCGATAAACAGCTGATCAAAAAATTCGGGGACCAAAACGTGGAGGAAGGATTTTTCAACGACCCAAGCGATCCGGCCAGGGTATTGAAGGGAACCCATAGGGTGGAGATCACGGCGTATCTCTTCGAGCCAGAGGCCACTATCGAGACCGAGCTCGTGATCTATGGTACCGTGTACGGCCTCGCGGGGACGGATCACCGCCGCCGCGACATCACCGTGGCCCTCATGTGGGGGACCCCGGTGGCCCTCTCATTCGGGTTGGCCGCGGCGCTCGGGACCATGATCACCTCCATCATCATCGCCGCACTGGGGGCGTGGTTCGGCGGCTGGGCCGATTCGTTGGTGCAACGCCTCACCGAGATACGGATGATCATCCCCACCCTGCCCATACTGATCATGGTGGGGATGTTCTTTTCGAAGAGTATCTGGGCCATCCTGGCGACACTCCTCGTGTTGAACATCATCGAATCCTCCATCAAGAGCTACCGCGCGATCTTCCTCCAGGAAAAGCACGCGCCCTACATCGAGGCCGCGAGGGGCTACGGCGCCGGCCACCTGAGGATCGTGTTCCGTTACCTGATCCCCAAGATCGTGCCCATGCTCGTTCCCTCCTTCGTCCTCGCGGTCCCGGGGTACGTGTTCCTGGAGGCGGCGCTGGCGGTGTTGGGGCTCGGAGACCCCGTCCTTCCCACCTGGGGGAAGGTCCTCTCCGACGCTTACGGTCGGGGGGCCCTGTTCCAGGGACATTACTACTGGGTCCTGGAGCCCGCCTTCATGCTCATGATCACGGGGTTCGGGTTCACCATGATCGGGTACGCCCTGGACAGGATCTTCAACCCCAAACTGAGGGAGATCTGAGAATGGAGCCCATCCTCAAGGTCGAAGACCTGCGGCTTTACTTCCGGACCACCAAGGGCATCGTTCAGGCGGTCGATGGGGTCAGCTTCGAGCTCACCCCCCGCACGGCGATGGTGATCGTGGGGGAATCGGGCTGCGGCAAGAGTTCCCTCGCCAAGGCGATACTCAGGCTCCTTCCCCGTAATACCCATACCTACACGGGACGGATTTACATCGACGGGATCGAG
>JAJRVI010000120.1 GCA_024277405.1 Fidelibacterota bacterium | reverse complement strand
TATACTTGGTATTGGAGGAAAAGAATCGGACCACGCTCAGATGGCGGCTTAGGGGATTCACGGAAATACAGTCGGGAAGCTGCCATGCCGCCGGACACACTACATGAGGCACTACCGCTAAAGCTGGACTCGGGCAAGATCACGGAGGTTGGACACCCGAAGGAAGGCAGCTAAAGAGGAGAGGAGCTTCCCCTGGCATCCCCCGATGCCGCCGCGATCCGCACGGTTGATCCCCTTCGGCTACCGGGGAGGTACGTTTGGGGTACAATTTTGGTCAGAGCAAACACATGGGGAGTGAGGCCAGTGCCGTTATCGGATGGCCTGGAAAGGCCGCCCGGCCTTCAGGTATGGGAACATTGTGTTGAGTTCCGGCAGCCGAGGGATTCCCTATCGGTCCTGCTGGCCCAGATCAGCCCCGCCCATGACCCCGGGCTCCTCGAGTCGTGCGGCCTGATCAGATGTCGCGACCCGGACAAGCAGGCCCACAAGGTCATCACGATCATAGAGTACGCGGTCCAACACGACATCAACCTCGTCCTGTTCCCGGAGCTCACCGTGCCCTTCGCTCACCTCCCTCGGTTCGAGGAGGCGGTACACAGGATCGAGGGCGAACTGGTCGTGAACCTGTGCTACGAGCACACCCCCTTGCGGGACCTCGTCCCCGTGCTCTCCCCGGAGGAGCGGGAGCAGCTGGGGCTGGCCCGGGCCGCTGACGATCCCCGCATGGCCAACTTCTGCCGCATCCTCGTGAAGACCAGGAACGCGTTGCATGTCTTCACTCAGCTCAAGCTCACGCCGTACTCCGGCGAGTTCTCCCTCTCCGCCCAGGAGACCCTGTTCTGCGGCCATGTCCTCCACAAGTTCGTCACCAATTGGGGCAGTTTCCTGTTCCTGATCTGCAAGGACTACGTGGGAGAGGTGGGCAGGGCGCGGAGGGTCCCGATGTTCGATTTTCTCAAGGACCTCACCGAGGGGGGCCTGCATTACATCTTCGTCTCCGCCATGAACCCCGAGCCGGGGGCGTTCGTGCACGCGGCCCGGGCGTTCTATTACCTCCAGGAGAAGTGCGGCCACACGTTCACCGTGCTCCTGAACACCGCCGAGCTCGGCCACACCGCGATCATCTTCCCCGCCCGCCCCCATCCTCGTATCCGCCCCGCCGCCGATATCGAGCTCGTGCCCCTGTTCGAGGGGAAGTCGGGATGGGGAACGTATCTCAAGTTCACCCGCAGGGGCGAGCGGCTCATCGCCGGGACCATGATGCGCCTCGATAAATACACGCCGCTTCCCACAAAGGAGATCTTCAGCCCGGTCTACCGGATCCAGCAGCTGGACATCGCCGACCTGGGGATCGCCCCGGACGTGATAGTGCGGCCCGAGGCGCCCCCTCCGGAGAAGGCGCCCGCGCCCCCCGGCAACCTTCCCACGCCCGCCACGCCCTTCGTGGGCCGGGAGCGGGAGCTAGCAGAGATGGAGAGGCTCCTGGCGGATCCCGCCTGCCGCCTCATCACCCTGGTCGGTCCCGGCGGGATGGGGAAAACGCGGCTCGCGGTGGAGGCGGCCGCCCGGAGAAGGAACGCCTTCGCCCACGGGGCCTTCTTCGTCCCCTTAGCCGCCCTGGGCTCGGTCGAACAGCTGGTGCCCACCATTGCGGATTCCATCGGGGTTCCGTCCTACTCCGGGGAAAATCCCAAGGCCCAGCTCCTCGATTACCTACGGGAGAAGGAGATGCTCATCGTCCTGGACAACTTCGAGCACCTCGTGGAGGGGGCGGGCTTGGTGGGAGAGATGTTGGCGGCGGCCCCGGGGGTGAAGTTGATCGTCACCTCCCGCGAGCGTCTGAACTTGCACGGCGAGTGGCTGATCGAGGTGGCCGGGTTGGACGAGGGCAGCGCGGTGGAGCTCTTCCTCCAGAGCGCGCGCCGCGTCTGCCCTGGCTTCTCACCCAGCGCGGGAGAGACCGCGGAGATCGCCCGCATATGTGCGCTCGTGGGCCGGATGCCGCTCGCGATCGAACTCGCGGCCTCCTGGCTCAGGGTACTCCCGCTGGAGGAGATCGCGGGGGAGATCCGGGCGAACATCGATTTCCTCACCGCTTCCTTCCGCGATATCCCCGAGCGCCATCGGAGCCTCAGGGCCGTGTTCGACCACTCCTGGGGGCTTCTGTCCGAGGAGGAGAGGCGGGCGCTCCGGCGGCTGTCGGTGTTCCACGGCGGGTTCGAGAGGAAGGCGGCGGCCGAGGTGGCGGGTGTCTCCCTCCCGCTCCTCGCGGCGCTGGTGGACAAATCCCTCCTCACACGCGGGCAAAAGGGCCGTTACGGACTCCACGAGCTCCTGCGGAGCTACGCCCTGCGGAAGTTGCACGCGGAGGGGGATGAGGAGCGTGAGGTCCTCAAACGGCATTGCACCTATTACGCTGGGTTCGCTGCAACGCGCGCCGAGTGCCTGGGCGGGGCAGACCAAGAGGAGGCGCTGGAGGAGCTGCGGACGGAGCACGGGAACATCCGGGCGGCGTGGGAGTTCGCGCTCGGGGAGTTCGACGAGGGGGCCCTCGCGGGCCTGATCGATGGCCTCCACCGGTTCTATGAGATCCGCGGGCGGTTCCAGGAGGGAAAGGAGGCCTTCGCCGGGGCAATAGGGCCGCTGCGGGCCCGGGGCACTGGGGGGCCCATCTTGGCGAAGGTCCTCGTCCGGGCCGGACGTTTCCTGCATGCGCTCGGGGCTTCCCGGGAGGCGAAGCCCCTTATCGAGGAGGGGCTGGCACGGGCCCGGGAGCTCGGGGATGCCCGGGAGATCGCGTTCGCGCTCACCGCCCTGGGTGAGCTGATGTCGTTCTTCGGGGAACATTCCCAGGCCGAGGGGCTCCTCCGGGAGGCGTTGGGGCGGTACCGAGAGGTCGGTTATCGGCCCGGGATCGCGGCGGCCCTGAACGCGCTGGGGACGGTGGCGTGGAGGCAGGGGAGGTACGAGGACGCGAAGGCGCTTTACCAGGAGGGCCTGGCCCTCGAGCGGGGACTCGGCGATCGCCGCGGGATGGCGCTCTCCCTCAACAACCTCGGCATCATCTACGGGCTGCTGGGGGAACTGGAGGAGGCCCGGAAGCTCTTCACCGAGGGCCTCACGATCAGCGAGGAGCTCGGCGATCTCCCCAGCATGTCGCGGTGCCTGAACAACCTCGGGATAGCGGCGATGAAGCTGGGGGACCTCGAGCAGGCGAGGGCGTTCCACGAGAGGGGATTGGCGATCGAGAGGGAGACCGGCAACCGGGCTGGGATCGCCGGTTCGCTCAGCAACCTCGGAAACCTCGCCTACCGGATGGGGGAATACGGGGAGGCCAAGCGGTTGTACCTGGACAGCCTGCGCGTGCGGCGGGAGACCGGGGATTCTCTGGGCGAGATCATCTCCCTTATGAACCTGTGTGAGGTGTGCTTCGCCGTGGGCGAAGAAGAAGAGGGGGTCAGCTATCTGCGGGAGGGCCTGGGCCGGGCACTGGAGGTCCGCGCCGATCCCCTGGTGTTGGGGTGTGTGGCCAAGCTGGCGGGACACCTCATGCGGCGAGGGGAGGTGGGGCGGGCGGCGGAGCTCGTGGGATTGGTCCTACATCATCCCGCCCTGGAGATCGATGCCAAAGGGGAGGTAGACGGCCTCCTGCCCAAGCTGAGGGACGCGATGTCCCCCGAGGAGCTCGAGCGGGCACTGGAGCGGGGGCGAGGGTTGGACCTCGAGGAAGTGGCCCGGGGCTTTTTGTCCGGCTGAAGGGATAACCCTGTCCCCTTAACCCC
>JAJRVI010000119.1 GCA_024277405.1 Fidelibacterota bacterium | reverse complement strand
TGAATTCCCCGTCCTTCACCTCGAGGTTGAGGTTGTTTACGGCGACAACCTTGCCGAACCTCTTCGTCAGCCGCTCAAGCTTGATCGATGCCATAATCCTGAAGACCCCGTAATTTTACCTACCTCCTTTGATTCCGCCTACCGTCACGCGCATCAACCCCTTCTGAGTGAAGATGAAGAAGACGAGGACCGGGAAGATGTAGAAAAGCGAAACCGCTGCGAGCAATCCGTAATCGGTGAACCGGAACTCGCCGATTAAGGCCTTGATGAGAAGCGAAAGCGTTTGGTTCTGCTCCGAGAATATGAAGGTATAAAGGTAGATAAATTCCCCCCACCCAGCGAGGAAAGAGAAGATCGAGATGGCGGCGATACCGGGCTTGAGCTGGGGAAGGATGACCTTATACCAAGCTTGAAAGCGGTTGCAACCATCTATATAGGCGGACCACTCCACCTCCCATGGGATGTTGTCGAAGAAGCCTTTTATGATCCAAGCGGACCAGGGGATCTCCAGAGAGGCTTTCACTAAAGCCACGCCCCAAAGGGAGTCCAGGAACTTGATGTGCGTGGCTTTTGTAAGGAAATATAACACATAGAAAATCGCAATAAGAAGCGTGATCCCTGGAAAAGCATGTAGCACGATGATGAGGCGCATGATGCTCTCTCTCCCCTTGAACTGCATCCGCGCGAGGGCAAATCCTGCCAGGGTAGCCACCAAGACAACGAGCAACATGACAGAGAACGCGAACACGAGGGTGTTCCACGTGGCCCGCCAAATGCTCATGTGAGCGGTTACACCCATCTGAATAGGCTCCCATAGGAACCGCCAGTTTCGCGAGGTGAACTCCGCCGGGATGAAACCGAACAGGACTTTGCTGCTCAACGAGCTCATGAAAAGCCAAAGGTACATAGAAAGAATGGGAAGGCAGGAGAGGGAGAGGAAGAGATAGGGAACGGTCCGGGCGAGACGACGCCTCCACCGGGCAAATGCGGTGGGAGCCACGTAACGCCGCTCTTCTCGCCTGTTCATCCGCCCACCAACTCCATCAACCTGCGGAACCCGAAGATCTTGAGCATAAGAAGCGTGATGATAATAGCCACCACTACTAAGATCATCGCGATGGCGGCCCCGTAGCCGTAAAGCTGGTGTGAGAAGGCCGTGTGATAAGCGTAAAGGGACCAAACCTCGGACTTATAGAACGGTCCCCCATCCGTTACGAGGAGTATGTACTCATACGATGCAAGCAATGAAAGCGTTTGCCAAGAAGTGACGAACATCAACGGCCAGCGTAAAAGGGGGATTATGATCCTGCGCACTATCCCCCAGTTCGAGGCACCGTCCACTTGGGCGGCCATGATGTAATCCCGTGGGATGGATTTCACCGCCGCGGAGAAAATTATCATCCCGAAAGACGCCCCGACCATCCCGTTGACCAATATCACCACCCCCAACGGGTGCTGCATCGTCCAGTTGACACGTTGGCCAATGAGCATGTTGAGGAGCCCATACTCCGTGGGATCCAGCACCCAAAGCCAAAGGAGGGCGTAGACCACCGGGGGCGTCATCCGGGGAAGAAGCCATATAGCTCGAAAGAGGAGGCCCACGTTTTCCGGCACGTAATAAGTGCTCAATATCCCTAATACCAATCCGAAACCTACGTTGATGGCGAGGGTGGCCAACACGTAGATAACGGTGTTTAAAAGTACTTTGGGAATAATGCGGTCTGTAAAGAAACGGAAGTAGCTTTCCAGTCCGACGAAGTTCCAACGCATGGCGAAGTCCATGTCTGTAAACGCGAGCAGGATATTGAGGATAACAGGGATGAAAAAGAATAGAGTAACGAGGAACGCAAACGGCAAGAGGAAGGGCACATGTGGGGGGATCCGAAACGGGATGGCTCGCTTACGCCGCCATACGCGTTTAGGCTCCATCACGCGACAGCGATTTTGACCCAAAAAGCCAAAAAAGAAAAGGGGGAGGGTGGACACCCCCTCCCCCTTCCGTCCGATTCTTTAACCCTTCACGATGAGTTCGTCACCGAGCTCCTTCGTGAGCTTGTCCTCAAGCCACTTCAACGCCTCCTCAGGCGTCATGGCCCCCGTCTCAACGGCCTGGATCGCATCGTAGACAGCCCGGTGGTAAATGCTCCAGCGGGCGTGGTTGGGTATAGTGGAAGTGTACTCCAACATGTAAGTCACGGCCTTGGCGAAAGCCCAGTTCTCGTACTCAGGAGCATTGGTCTTACGGATGGTCAGGTGACCGGAACCGATGGCGTGTTTGGCCACAAGCTCGGGCTGGGCCGTGAGGGCCACGAGCCGGAAGGCGAGCTCGGGATCAGCAGCCTGGGTGGTAATGACGTAGACGAAGGGGTGGGACTGGGTCACGGGCTTGCCGCCCTTCTCGGCCGGCGGCACGAGCATGAACCCGATGTTCTTCCACTCATATTCCTCCGGCAGGGTACCGAGCTCGCTGTGGTAGGCCACCCGTTGCCACTCGGCCCAGTGCCAGGTACCACCGAACCAGAATAGGACCTTCCCCTCGACGACGGCTTTGTGGATCGAGCGCCAGCTGGTCTGGGTCATGGCGGCGGGGGTTACGCCCTCTTTGACGAGCTTGGCATGGAACTCGAGGTTCTTAAGGATGGCGGCCTTGTCGAGTACCAGCTTGCCCGTCTCGGGATCCTGGAGCTGTCCGCCGAATGCCACCGTCATCATATGGAAGTACCCGCCCGGGGAAGGCCGGTGGTAGATACCCCACTCCACAAGGCCTTTCTCCACGGCCTCCTTGGCCACAGCGATCATATCGTCGAGGGTGAACTCACCGGCGAGGACCTTCTGGGGCAAGGCCTCGATCTCTTCCTCGGACCAGCCAAGCTTCCTCAACACATCCTTACGGAAGTAGACCGGGCGGGCCTCGGTGTCCTGAGGGAATCCATAGAGCTTTCCTTTGTACTTGCAGGCCTCGATGAGGGCCGGATAGATATCGCCGAGCCCATACTTATCCCAGTACTTCTGATAGTACTCGTCGAGTGGCACGATAAGGCCAGCATCGGCGAGCTCGCCGATCATCTCATGCCCCACGGCGAAGATCCACGGGGCCTGGCCAGCCTCGAAGGCCAGCCGGAAGCGGCGCATGTAAGCGGCCCAGTCCTCGACGTGGGTATATTGACAGGTGGGCTCGATCTTGGTCACCGGGGCACCCTCAGCCTTGAGTTCTTTCTCCAGATCCGCGGCCGCGGCTACGAGGTTGGTACAACGGGTCGCATCCACGGGCGAGCCGGAAGCCCAAGCGGTAATCTCGATATATTCGGCCGCAACGCCCCAAACACCGATAAGACCTAACGTTGCCAAGACCAACAACCATTTGCGCATAGCGCACCCCTCCTTTTAGAACTTCCGGGTATTGCTGTTCAGTAGGATCTTTTGGAGGATATTCGCCGCTATCACCCCCCTCATAGTTAAGAGCATTAAATATTTTATCGTTCCCGGAGGGGGTAGTCAACGGGCAAGCCTTTCTGCAAGGGCCAAATTAGCGTTGTCGCGTCTTTGCAAACGATAACACCTACCCGCGCCGAGCGAACTCCACCACCTCCGTCACCGGGGCCCGCGCGAGCCCCACCACCTTATCACCACCCCCGTAATAGACGAGGAACTCCCCGTCCCACTCGACCACCCCGCACACGAACACCACGTGCGGGATATCCCCCTCCTTCTCCCATTCCTCCCGGGGCTCGAGTACGTACTCCAGGGGTCGGGAGATCAACCGCGCGGGGTCATCCAGATCGAAGAGGGCCACCCCCATGCGATACGTGCGGGCCCTGTCCACCCCGTGATAGAAAAGGAGCCAGCCCTCCTCGGTCTTTATCGGGGGTGCCCCTGCCCCGATCTTCATCGAGTCCCAACACCCGGGGCGCGGGTACATCACCTTCCGGTGCCCGTACCAGTGGACGAGATCATCGGAGTAAGCGATCCAGATGTCCGGGACGATGCGGTGGAACATCACGTATCTCCCCCCCACCTTCTCGGGGAAGATGACGGCGTCCTTGTCCTCGAACTCCGGGAGGATCACCCCGTGGCGCTCGAACCGGCGGAAGTCGGTCGTGGACGCGAGCCCCACCCGGTTTCCCCGTTCGGAGAACGCCCGCGCGGAGAGGGCGGTGTAGGTGATGTAGAAGCGCCCCTCAAGAGGGGTAATCCGGGGATCCTCGCACCCGAATCGTTCGTAGGGCTCCTGCGGTGAGAAAACCGGTTCCGGGAAGCGTTCGAAGTGGATCCCGTCCTCGCTGATCGCGAGCCCCAGCCGTGAGATATACCTTTCGTATTCCCCCACCGCCCGGTAAAGCAGGTATACCCGGCCCCCGTGTGCCACCGCCCCGGGATTGAAGACGGCCTTCGCCTCCCAGATCACATCCGATCTGGGAACCAGGATGGGGTTCTCCGGACACCTACGGAGTAATTCCATGATCCCCCTTCAGAATGTCCCTCCCCGGGAAGCGCCCCCGGACGCGGCCAGCATGGGCCCTCACGCCGTGGGCTCCGCAACGGCCTCGCCCACGGTGTCCCCAAACCTCCCCGGCGGCCCCGTGCGCGGACACGGGGGGCCGGGACGGGGGTTCACCACGTGGAACGATCGTCGCCATCGAAGCCAACGGAAGTTTAATGCGGATGTGCCCCGGGCGAAAGTCATCGGGGAGCAGTGAAGGGGGCCTTGAGCTCCGGGACGCAGGAGATACACTGAAATCGATCTTCCATGGCGGAGAAGCAGCGGTACCTCTGGGACGAAGGGAGCGAAGATCACGGGGTGGATATCCTCGGCCTCTACCTCGCCGAGGTCGCCCGGATCCCGCCCCTTTCCCCCGAGGAGGAACGTGAACTCGCCCGCCGTATGCGCCAGGGGGATATCGAGGCCCGCAATCGCTTGATACTGGCACATCTCAGGCTCGTGGTCTCCATCGCCCGCGAGTACGGGGATACCGGGCTCGACCTCTTGGACCTGATCCAGGAGGGGAATATCGGGCTCCTCGAGGCGGCGGCGCGGTTCGATCCCGAGAAGGGGTACCGCTTCTCCACCTACGCGCGCTGGTGGATCCGCCAGGCGATCGGGGCGGCCATCGAACGTCAATCGCAGCTCATCCGTATCCCCGCGTACCTGTTCCGGGCATTGGTCCGGTGGGCCAAGCTCAAAGCGAGTTTCGGCGACGAGGGCATCGCCGAGACCGTGGACACCATTTCCTATCCCGGCCTCACGGTGGAGCGCCTGCGGCAACTCGAGCGCACCATCGGGGAGGTGATCTCCCTGGACATGCCCGTGGGGGCCGATGGGGAGGAGACCCTGGACGACCTCGTGGCCGACGAGGAGATGCCCACCACCGAGAAGCTCGCCCTGCAAGAGCTCATGAGGGAGGAGCTTCTCGAGCTCGTGTCACAGCTCCCGCCAAAGGAGGCCCTGGTGGTACGCCTCCGCTATGGCCTCGAGGGGGCGAAGCCCCAGAGCTTGGCGGAGGTGGCCCGGGTGCTGGGCGTTTCCCGTGAGCGCGTGCGTCAGCTGGAGAAACAGGCGCTCCGGCGCCTCAAAGCGTGGACCTCCGAGGCCCTCGAGTACTACCGCAAGCTCGTCAGTGCCTGAAGCGTCGCCGCCCCTCACAGGTCGTTTTGCGGCCCCGGGGCGGATTGACCCTGCACCGCAGTGCATGTCCTATACTTCCCCGAACGCGGATGGGGTATTTGACCCTTACGATTGCGTCAAGCTACGGGGGAACCCACGGCCACAGGCCAAAGAGTGGGACCAGGGAAAGCTCGGGGAAGTGGAAGGCAAATTGCGCTTCTTCCAGGGGATAAAGCGGGGCCTTGAAGAGCCTCTCTCGGCATGTGGGGAGGGCGACGTGAGCGGTGCGTGTCCCATCCTGGGGCCGCTCGAGGGGGGTGATCGGGAGATGCGCGAGAAGCGGATAGTGGAGGTGTTCAGCGCCGGATGTCCCGTATGCGAAAGATTTATCGAGTCCATACGGCAAACGGCCCGACTCTGCTGTGAGATCCGCGCGCTGGACATGGGTGATCCCACGGTGGCCGAGCGGGCGAAGTCCTTAGGGATCCGTTCCCTCCCCGCCGTGGTCATCGATGGGGAACTGGCCCCGTGTTGCATCGCCTCCGGTCCCGATCCCCGGAGCTTGGGGCTAGGCCGAAAGGGAACGTGATCGGATGATCCGATCGGTCCTCACCATCCCCCTGTTCGGCGCCTGCCTCGCCCTCCTTGCGACCGCGGGCACTGCGGGGCCGGGGGATTCGCGGGCGTTCCTTTGCCAGCTTCAGAACGCCGTTATCCCCGAGATAATCGCTTCGGGATACGAGTTAGCGATCATCGATTATTCCCGGGACGGAAGCGACGCGGGACGTTATCACGCGGATGAGATCAGAAGCATGGTGGAGCGCGGGATCACCGTACTGGCGTATCTCTCCGTCGGCGAGGCCGAGGATTACCGTTATTACTGGGATAGGGCTTGGGACGCGGACCGAGATGGCACTCCCGATCCCGGTGCCCCGGATTGGTTGGGGCAAGCGAATCCCAATTGGCCCGGAAATTACCGCGTACGGTATTGGGATCCCTCCTGGCAGAGGATTATCCTCTCATACCTGGAGAAGGTCCTCGCCCAGGGCTTCTCCGGCGTTTACCTGGACACCGTGGATTCGTTCGAGTACTGGTCCGATCCCTACAACCCGGAGGGCGAGGCCTTGCCGGTGGATGAAGCGGCGCACCGGATGATCGCGTTCCTCCTCCGGATCGCCCGTTACGCCCGCGAACGCGTGCCGCGCTTCCTGATCGTGCCGCAAAATGCGGAGCGGATATTGGACTTCGACGTGAACGGGTCCCTGCTCACCGCGGTTTCGGGATGGGGGGTGGAGGACCTCTTCTATTGGGGTACAGAGCCCACCACGCCGGAGTGGCGGGCGGAGCGCTTCCCCTACCTCGACCGCGTGATCGCGGCGGGGAAGTTCGTCCTCTCCATGGACTACGTGGACGACGGGACGGGATACCGCGGCGCGAATCTGGAGCGCATCGTGGATTACGTGACGAAGGCCCGCGCCCGGGGGTATCGGACCTATGTGGCCCGGGCGGACCGGGCCCTGGATGAGATCGTGGTCATCCCCGGGATCCAACCTTGACCCCGCGGTGGATCCCTTTAGATGTAGTGGAGTTCGAGGTCCTTGGCGGAGCGAAGCGCTCGTTCCGCTCGTAACACCGCTACCACCCGCTCCGTGCCCCCGTATGCCAGGGACGTGAATATGGTGAGGCACCGGTCCTCGAAGAGATAGAGGGGGGCGAAGGGTTGATGAGACCGGACGAGGGCTTTCAGGGCCAATCGCCCCATCATCTCCTCGAAGTAATCCCGCCCGAATGCGGGGCGCCCGAAGGCTCCCGGGTCCACCACGTATCCCGGGGCGTCCACCCAATCCCCCCACGTGATCTTGCGCCAGTCGAACGAGCCGAGCTCGATCCCCGCGATGTCCTCGACCCGCTCCACGTCGGGGAAGGCCCCGTGGAGGGCCAGGATCCCGGCCGGATGGTACGCGGCGAAGGGGAGGGACAGAAGCGCATCGGCGTAGTCCTGGACCGCGTTCGGGGCCAACCGGCGCCAGAAGTCGGCCGGGGTGAAGGGCTCCAGGGTCCAAGCCTCATGGTTGCCCATCAGGAGGTATATCCTCTCGGGGTATTCCACCTTCGTGCGCAGGAGGAGCTCCAGGTTTCCCGCTGAGTCCGGCCCCCGGTCCACGTAGTCCCCCAAGAAGACGATCACGTGGTCCGGGCGGAGGAACCGGGAGATCACGAACTCCGAGGCCTCACGGTCCCCGTGAGTGTCGCCCACGAAAACGATGGTCTTATCGGGGGGCAGGCGGATGAGGCGCCCCTCCTCACGGAAGAGGGCCGCCGCCCGGGAGAGGAGCTCCTTGTCCATCATCGTGCCCTCGGGGTCAGAAACTCAACCTCCAGGTGAACGAGAACAGGGGGCTCGTGTCCCATTTGAACCCGAACGTGAACCCGGGGAAGAGGGGGAAGGTGAGCTCGGCGCCCACCCGGGTGATCCCCATGAAGCTCCCGGATTCCTGGAAGAAGATGAATCCCTTGAACTGGTAACGTCCGCCGCAGCAGGCCTGGCCACAGACCCCAACCTCCAGGTACTCGTACTCATCGCCCTGGAAAATATCCTCCCCGAGGATCTCCTCCAGCGCCGCCACGTCGAAGGCGGTGAGGAACTTGGCGTAGCTGCAGTCGCCGAACTCGCAGCGGAGTTCGAACCCATAGATGTAGAGCCCGGTAATCGTGAACCCGTCGGCGAACGCGGGCTCAACATAGACCTTCACGCAGGGCTTCCAGAGGACCCCATCGAAGTCCAGCGAGACCGTCTTGTGGGTTGGGGTGAAGTGGATGGTGATGTCGAAGTCGAGGCCACAACAGAATTTGAGGGCATCCTCCAGCGTGATCTTCAGGTACTCGAAGCCGCGGCATTTGGTGAAGGAGAGCTCCGCACTCACCCCGATCCCACAACAAGGCTGGAAATCATCCAGCGACACCGTGGTCCTGACGAATTGGATCCCGGTGGAGACATCGTCGAACATGAAGCTCGCCTTGAAGGGCGGATACTCCGCGGTGAAGGTGTACCTCATGTAGTGCGGGACCCAGAGCTTGAATACGAGGTCGTCCGTTTGAGGGAGGGGGATATCGAATGCCGCCGCGCCGAGCTCCGTCGCCCGGGCCGTGGCCAGGTTCTCGAGGTATGTCCGGGCGGCGGGGGTGTAGTCGCTCAGATCGGGGAGGACCTCGAACGGGCCCTCAACCGTCTCCCTCTTCAGGAGCACCGTCTTCGCGGCGTCGGCGTAGTAGGAAATGGTCACCCGGGGGACATCCACCTCGCGATCCCGGGAGACGAGGAGGTACCGCAGGTTGGGGGAACAGGTGGTGGACCAGCTTTGCCCGAAGTCCCCGTAAGGGAATTCCAACACATGCTCGAGGAAGTGCTCGATCTTGAAGGAGAAATCCGCCCCGGCCAGGGATATGCCGAACCGGAGGTAGGCCCATCGGTAGATAGGGCCGAGGATCTTCCACTCCACCGCGGGGGGATCGGCGGGGGGATTCGCGGGATCGCCCGCGATGGTGTAAGGCGTGGATTTGAGCACTACGTCTATGGGGGAGATCAAGGCCTCGCCCGCAAGGCTGAGGGGCCCCACGTGGCCCTCGAGCCCCAGGCGCTCCTCCGTGAACCCCCTGGCCCCATCGAAGACCGAGGTGGTGGACAGGGTGATGTCCTGGGTGGTGATCCCCAGGGTGAACTTCACGTAGCTGAGCTCGATGTCCGGGATCACGTCCACATGTGCTTCCCACGAGCCCGTGAGACGGGTGGCCCCGCACGCGAGTGATATCGTGCAAGCGATGAGAACCCCCACCGGGATCTTCCTCATATCCCTCCTCCTTCCAGGAAGATATTCTCGGGTGGGAAGGGGGATCTCGGGAAAGGCAGCGTACTCCTGGGGTACCCGTCTTGGTCTCCGGCCCGGGGGAAGCGTGACCGTGATACTCATCACATACGCGGCCTCCGGGAGGACATCCCTTATTCACCACTTCCCCGCCAGGGGACACGTGGACGTGCCCGCGAGGTAGCGATTGACCAGCGCCACAAACGAACGTACGCACTCCTCCGGCGCGCATTTACCCGTCGCCAACGCGATGGAAAGTTTGTACACGGCCAGCATGCCCTCCGAACCGGAGATCTCCCGGGCCAGGCGCCGCAGGGGCTCCATCCGCGCCCGGATCGCATCCAGGATCCCGGGCGTGGGCTCGGCCCAGGCGTCCCCCAGGATACCCTCGGCCCGGGCGAGATCTGCCTCCGTGCCTTCGCCCGCCAGGATCCGCTCGCCTAAACGCTCCAACTCCCGACGGGCATCGGGGGCGAGGAGGGGCCGGAGGAAGGCCGCGCGGAGCTCCACGTTG
>JAJRVI010000118.1 GCA_024277405.1 Fidelibacterota bacterium | reverse complement strand
TAGACCCTTGACCAGGTCCTTGAGCTCCGAGAAGAACTCTTCTAGCATTTGCCCGCGGGGCTTTTCCCGCATGGTGGCCTTACCTCCTTTCTGTCCCCGTTTTTGTGGGAAGGCTACCATGCCTCCGGGAGAGACACACTTCCCGGGACACTACCGGTCCATATGCGCAGTGTTTTTGGCATAGAAAACGAAACCGCCAATTGCTTAAAAAGAAATGGAGCAGGTCATATCCGCGGTTTGATGAAGAGGAAGAGGTGTTCGATGTCTAGGTGCCCAACCTGAGGCGACGGAGGGCCTCCTCTACGTCGACCTCGGTGTCCACGCATCCATCCTTAAGAAGCGGCAGCGTGAGGATCACCGGCTTCTTCTCCGCCGGGATCTCCTCCACCGCCTGAACACCCTCTAACAGCTACTTGTGGCAGGCGATGGCCAGGATCCCCTTGGGGGCCGTCTCCTTCACGAACCGCAACGCCATGGCCCCGCCCGGAGCCACACATACGCCCTTGTATCCCAACCGCTCCGCCTCGTCCCGGAGCCTCCCGACAGCGCACTCTCCGCGATGAGGACAGTCGGGGGGGCACTGGAGTCCGTCCCGGGTCACTTTCCCCGGGCAGTCCTCGCTCGGCCGCAGGCAGTGGGGAAGCAACAACACCCTCTCCTCCACCGGGACCTCCGCGAACGCCTCTTCTTCGGTTAGAGCCCGATTATCTGCACGCATACCTCACGCTCCCGGGGACGGTCCAGTTCCACGAGGAAGATCCGCTGCCAGCGCCCCAGCGCCAGCTTTCCTCCCACCACGGGGATCGTCTCCGAGGCCCCGAGGATCAGGTGCTGACAGTGGGCATGGGCGTTGGGGCATTCGTCCGCGGTCATGTTGTGGGTGCGGATCCCGAAGTCGTTGTGGCGGTAGTAGAGGTCCTTCGGGGCCAAGCGCTTCAGGAACTCCTCCATATCGGCGAGGAGCAGGGGTTCGTTCTCGTTGATCCTGATGGCGGCGGTGGTGTGGCGGGTGAACACGGTGGCGATCCCTTGGCTGATCCCCGCTTTATCCACAAGTTCCTGGACCCTATCCGTGATGTCCAGGAACTGAGGCGCCCGCTCCGTGGTCACCGAGAAGGTGTGTAATTTCGCCACCGGCTGAAGCGCCGTCGTGTCCCTCATCCTCCCTCACCTCCCAACTCCCGCAGCCGGGCGACTACCTCCTCCACCAATTCGTCCGGAGTGGATGCCCCCGCCGTGACCCCCACGCACGAGAGGTCCCGTACCCACTCGGGCCGCAGCTCCCGCGCGTCCTCGATGAAGTAGGTGGGGACGCCGGTCCGTTCGCAGGTCTCGGCGAGCTTCCGGGTGTTGGCGGAGTTGCGGGAGCCCACCACGAAGATGGCCTGGACCCGCTCCGCCAGCTCCAGGGCGGCCCGGTAGCGGCGGCCGGTCTCGGGGCAGGTGGTGTCCACCACCCGGAGGTCCTTGATGTGGGAGTGTAGCCGGGCGATCACCTCGCGCACGAACTCCCAGAACGCCTTCTGGTCCTTGGTGGTCTGAGAGACGATGGCGAGCTTCTTGGAGGTGAGTTCGGGGATGTCGTCGGGGGACATGGTGGCGTGGCCCTTCCCCTCGGTCCAGGAGAGGATCCCCCTCACCTCGGGATGGGCTTCCTCCCCGTAGATGAGGACGGTGTAGCCTTCCTGGGCCAGGGCCCGGGCCGCCTCCTGGGCGCGCTTCACGATGGGGCAGGTGGTGTCCACCAGCTTCAGCCCCCGCCGCTCGATTTCGGCGTAGACCTCGCGGCCGGCGCCGTGGGCGGTGATGGCCACGGCGGGCCCCTCTACCTCCTCGAGGCTCCTCGCCACCGTGGCCCCCTTCTCGGAAAGGGTTTCCACCACCCGGGCGTTATGGACGATGGCCCCCAGGGTCGCCACCCGCCCCTCCCGGGCGAGGTGGTCCTCGATCATCTCCACCGCCCGCCTCACCCCCGGGCAGAACCCGTACACCCGCGCCAACTCTATCCTCAACCCGTTACCCATCACTCATCACCCATCACGGCCTTTCTGTATCGGCCCAACGCCATCAACGGGAAGTAGTGCCGGTAGAGGTGGTAGCGGATCATGAAGTCAGTGGGGAACCCGGTGCCGGTGAAATAGGGTTCGTCCCAGGTGCCCTCGTCGTTCTGGGTGCGGATGAGGTACTCGATCCCCCGCACGACCGTATCCGAACGTGCCTCCCCGGCGGCGATCAACGCAAGGAGCGCCCAGGCGGTCTGCGAGGCCGTGGAGGGTCCCCGGCCGCGCAGCTCCTCCCGGTGGTAGGACATGATGTCCTCTCCCCAGCCGCCGTCCGGGTTCTGGCGCTCAGCGAGCCAGTGCACCGCCTGCCGTACCCGGGGATCGTCCATGGGGAGTTCCACCGCCCGCAAGGCCGGGAGGACCGCCCCAGTGCCGTAGATGTGGTTCACCCCCCAGCGTCCGAACCAGGAGCCGTCCCGTTCCTGCTCGCGGAAGAGGTACCGTAGGGCCCGGTCCAGGGGCTTGAAGCCCCGCCGATAACCCAGCCTCCCCAGGCATTCCACGATGTGGGCGGTGACGTCCACGGAGGGGGGATCGATGATCTCCCCGAAGTCGGCGAACGGGATCTCCCGCAGGAACGCCCTGGTGTTGTCGCGATCGAACGCCCCCCAGCCCCCGTTCCGCGATTGCATCCCCAGGAGCCACTCCAGCCCCCGGGAGATGGCGAATTCCTTGGCCCGCTCGGGAAGGTCGATCCCCAGCAGAGCCATCATCACCACCGCGGTGTCGTCGGTGTCGGGGTACCAGTCGTTGTCGAACTCGAACGCCCAGCCCCCGGGGCGGGCGCGGCACTTAACCTCCCAGTCGCCGCCCACGAAGATCTGTTCTCCGAGGAGCCACTTCCCCGCCCTGATCAGGGCGGGATGGTCCCCAGGGAGGCCGGC